>JAILFT010000228.1 GCA_024697425.1 Butyrivibrio sp.
ACGCGCATGCCTGGAAAAAACTGGAAAACTCTCTGAAAAATTCCCCGGAAAACCCACCACCTCACCCCAATAAAAATAATAGTTGACAAAATGCGCCTTGGTTAGTACAATATCAAAGTATGCAAATGAAAAACGTAAATAATTGCCTGTAATAAGGCAGTTTCTTATACGGATACGGTAAGGAGGTGTTACGTAATGTCAATCTGCCCTAAGAATAAATCATCAAAAGGCCACAGAGATCAGAGAAGAGCTAACTGGAAAATGACAGCTCCTACACTGGTTAAGTGCAGTCACTGCGGTGCTCTTATGCAGCCCCACATGGCTTGCAAGAAGTGCGGCTACTACAATAAGAAGAGCGTTGTTAAAGTTGAGGACTAATTTTAACTAAAAACGCGATATTTCAAGGAATTTAAGGCTTTCCGGATTCGTCCGGAAAGCCTTGATTTTTGTATTTTACTTTAGTATTATGTTTATCGTTAAGACTATTTCGGGAGGTGAAGAATGTCCGGTCTTGTTAGAGTTGCTGTAGACGCAATGGGCGGAGACAACGCACCCTTCGTCACTGTTAAAGGTGCTGTGGATGCGATCAAAGAGAGTGATTCTCTCAAGGTATTCCTTGTAGGTAAGAAGGATGCTGTTGAGAGTGAGCTTTCCAAATATGATTACGATAAAGAGAAGATAGAGGTTGTTGATGCCACGGAAGTCATTGAGATGGCTGAACCTCCGGTAATGGCAATCCGTAAGAAGAAGGATTCTTCCATAGTCAAGGCCATGTATATGGTCAACCACGGTGAGGCCGATGCCTATGTATCTGCAGGCAGTACCGGAGCCACACTGGTAGGCGGACAGGTTATTGTAGGAAGACTTAAAGGTGTTGACAGAGCACCGCTTGCTCCGCTTATTCCCACGGAGAAGGGTAATTCGCTTCTGATTGACTGTGGAGCCAATGTAGATGCCAGAGCCAATCATCTTGTTCAGTTTGCCAAGATGGGTACCGTATATATGGAGAACATCATGGGTGTGAAGAACCCCACGGTTGGAATCGTCAACATCGGTGCCGAGGAAGAGAAGGGCAATGCTTTGGTTAAAGAGGCATTTCCGCTTCTTAAGAACTGTCCGGATATCAACTTCATCGGAAGCGTTGAGGCAAGAGATATCCCTGCAGGCGGAGCAGATATTATTGTATGCGAAGCTTTCACGGGAAATGTTATCCTCAAGATGTATGAGGGCGTAGCCAAGTCTTTGGTGCACGTTATCAAGAAGGGGCTTATGGCCAACCTTAAGACCAAGATCGGAGCACTTCTTATCAAGAACGATCTTAAAAAGACTCTCGCAGGGTACAGCCTTGATTCCTATGGCGGAGCGCCAATGTTGGGACTTAAGGGCCTTGTTGTTAAGACTCATGGCAGTGCCAATGAGATAGAGGTCAAGAATTCAATTTTGCAGTGTGTGACCTTTACAGAAATGAAAATTAGTGAGAAGATTAGCGAAAAGCTTTCTTGAATAAAAAGATTTAGAACGGAGATATAATATGGAATTCGAAAAGATGAAAGAAGTTATTGCCAACGTACTTAATGTGGATCCTGAGGAGATCAAGCTTGATACCACATTTACCGAGGACCTTGGAGCAGATTCACTGGATCTTTTCCAGATCATTATGGGACTTGAGGATGAGTTTGATGTACAGATCGATCCCGAGAAGACAGAGAACATCAAGACAGTCGGCGAGGCTGTTGAACTCCTTAAGGGTGCTATTTCAGGCAAATAATTTATCGACTTACTTTGAAATGATCTGAGGCAGTTCTTAAGGGCTGCCTCATCTTTTATTTGCACACGCCCCATAGCATAATTCGCTGCTTCGCAGCTGGCTGGAGGCGCAGCAAGTGAGGCGCGGCAAGTAAGTTGCGGCTGTATCTTGCATACTCGATTTAAGGAGAACTATGATTACAGAAGAACAGATCAGTAAATTTGAACAGCTTATAGGCTATACATTCAGGGATAAGGCGCTAATTACCCAGGCTTTCACCCACAGCTCTTTTGTCAATGAGCAGAAGATCAACAAGCATCCCGACTATGAGAGGCTTGAGTTTTTGGGAGATGCCGTTCTTGAGATGATATCAAGTGCTTTCCTCTACAGGTCTTTTCCTGATAAGAAAGAGGGAGAGATGTCCAAGATGAGGGCAAGTCTTGTGTGCGAGCCGGCACTTGCCTATGATGCGGATGCTCTTGATCTTAGAAGTTACATTCAGCTTGGAAAAGGTGAGGAGGCAACAGGCGGCAGAAACAAGGAGTCCATTATTGCCGATGTTATGGAGGCTGTGATAGGAGCTCTTTACCTTGACGGGGGAATCCAGGAATCCAAGCGTTTTATCGACACCTATGTTCTTTCAAATATAGATGCTGTGCAGATGTTTGTGGACAGCAAATCTCTCTTGCAGGAAATCGCCCAGGGAGAAAATTTGGGCGAGATTAAATATGAAATATGTGGCGAAAGTGGGCCCGAACATGATAAAATATTTGAGGTTCGCGTATTTGTAGGAGAAAAGAAATTGGGAGAGGGAGCAGGAAAGACTAAAAAGGCGGCTGAACAGAAGGCGGCTTACCAGGCTGTACTTGCTCTGAAAAATCAGAAGTAATGTATTTAAAAAGCATTGAAATTCATGGCTTTAAGTCTTTTGCCAATAAGATAAAATTTGATTTTCATAACGGTATCACAGGAATTGTAGGACCTAACGGCTCCGGCAAGAGTAATGTTGCCGACGCTGTCAGGTGGGTTCTTGGTGAGCAACGTATCAAACAGCTGCGTGGCGGTTCCATGCAGGATGTCATTTTCTCGGGTACTGAGCTGCGTAAGCCTCTTGGTTATGCTTTTGTGGCCATTACCCTTGATAATTCCGACCATTCACTTCCAATTGACTATGATGAAGTAACTGTCTCCAGGCGCCTTTACAGGTCCGGAGAGAGTGAATATATGATAAACGGCGCAACCTGCAGGCTCAAGGATGTAAATGAGCTGTTTATGGACACAGGTATCGGTAAAGAGGGCTATTCCATCATCGGACAGGGCCAGATTGACCAGATCCTCTCCAGTAAGCCTGAAGACAGGCGTAACCTCTTTGACGAGGCCGCAGGTATTGTAAAGTTTAAATCCAGGAAAGAGACTGCTATCAAGAAACTGGAGGAGGAGAAGATAAATCTCACCAGACTTTCCGATATCCTTTCAGAGCTTGAGAAGCAGATCGGTCCTTTGGAGAAGCAGTCAGAAGTTGCCAAGGAATATTTGAAGCACAAGGAGCGCCTTAAGACCCTTGATGTGAACATGTTCCTTATTGAGAATAAACTCCAGAAAGAGCAGCTGGAGGCAGCTTCCGAGAATCTTGAGATCGCATCAAGAGCTCTGGAAGAGGCAAGAGCCAACTATGAGCTCACCAAGGATGAATACGAGAACATTCAGAAGCAGATAGAGACTCTGGATCAGGAGATAGATGAGGCGATGGCCATGATCACAGACTCCTCCGTCAAGAAGGAGAAGCTGGAAGGTCAGATCGGAATCCTGAACGAGAAGATCAAATCCGCTTCAGAGAATGACGCTCACTTTACAAAGCGTGAGCAGGATGAGAAGGAGAAGCTCTCTTCAAGGAAGGTCGAGAGGGACAATTACCTCACCGAACAGGAAGAGATAGACGAGGAAGCTTCAGAGCTTTCTTCCGAGAGGGAAGAGGCCAGGAAGGAACTCAACTCCATTCTCGCCAAGATAGAGAATATCAACAACGAGATCGAGGAGTGCAAGAGCACCATCATCGAGACCCTGAATACCAGGGCTACAATAAAGTCCAAATTAAGTTCACTGGATACCATGAAGGAGCAGGTAAACATCAGAAAGGCTGAGCTTACCGGCAAGCTTGTAAAGGCTCGCTCCGATGAATCCAGGCAGGAGGAGACTCTCAAGAAACTTAGGGATGAGTTTGACAGGATAACTGCTGAGATATCCGAGATGAACAAGAAGATGAAGGATACCGAAGCTGAGATTGTCTCAATCCGTGAAGGCATGGGCCGCAAGGATACTGAGCTTCGAAAGAACCAGGAACTTTATCAGCAGGAGAAGTCAAGGCTGGAGGCTCTGGCTAACCTTACAGAGCGCTATGAGGGCTATGGCGGCAGCGTCAAGAAGGTAATGGAGCGCAAGGATGACACCAAGGGCATCATCGGTGTTGTTGCGGACATTATCAAGGCTCCCCACAAGTATGAGACAGCCATCGAGGTGGCTCTTGGCGGTAATATCCAGAACATCGTTACAGACAATGAAGAGACTGCAAAAAAGATGATCGCTTATCTTAAGCAGACCAAGGCAGGAAGAGCTACATTCCTTCCGCTTACATCACTTGATAATCCTCCTGAGCTCAAGGCAAAAGAGGCACTTAACGAACCGGGTGTTCTTGGCATGGCGGATGAGCTGGTTGAAACAGACCCCAAGTACAGACCTGTTGCCAAGGCAATGCTTGGCAGGATCGTTGCAGTAGACAACGTTGACAATGCTGTTAAGATCGCAAGGAAATACAACTACACCATCAGAATGGTAACCCTTGAAGGTGAACTTCTTGTTCCCGGCGGTGCCATCAGCGGTGGTGCTTTCAAGAACAATTCAAACCTCCTGGGCAGACGCCGTGAGATGGAGGAACTTGAGAGCAATGTTAAGAAATACAAAGAGACAATTGATGGGCTCCAGGAAGAGATAAGGCAGGACAAGGAGAAGAGGAACGAACTTCGCGCCCTTGCTGAGGAGCTTAGAACAGAACTTCAGGGCAAGTTCATTGCGCAGAATACTGCCAGGATCAATGTTGAGAATGAGCAGCAAAGGCAGGACGAGCAGAAGGGCAGCTATTCAGACCTTAAGGCTGAGAATGACGAGATTGAGACAAGGCTCGCCGATATAGCTTCCGAGAGGGAGGAAGCTCTTTTGTCCTTGGAAGAGTCTGAGAATCTTGAGAAGAGCTGCACCGAGAAGGTTGAGAAGTATCAGGCAGAACTGGACGGCCTTCACGAGCTGGAAGAAAAAGAGAATGAGAGCGTAGCTAAGTGGGATATTCAGTACGAGAAGATGGTACAGAAGCAGGAATTCCACAGGCAGAACTTAACCCGTGTCGATGCGGAGATCGAGGCGGAGGAGAAGGCTCTCAAGGAGATACTCGATTCCAAGGAGGCCAATGCCAAGGCTCTTGCTCAGTATCAGCACGATATTGAAGAGATAAGGCTCACCATTGAGGCATCGGTGGATGTTCAGTCCGACGCTTCCAAGGCCCTTGAAGAGAAGAAACAACAGAAGAACAATCTGACGGTTTCCCAGAAGGAGTTCTTTGGCAGGACCGAGGAACTGAACAAGCAGATGAACGACCTGGACAAGGAAGTTATACGTCTTAACAGCAGGCGAGAGAAGTGCCAGGAAGCCATCGAGGGCCAGATCAACTACATGTGGAATGAGTATGAGATCACACTCACAGATGCCGCAGAGCTTCGTGATGAGGAGATGACCGATGTTCCTTCCATGAGAAAAGAGACATCTCAGCTCAAGGATGCCATCAGAAAACTGGGAGATGTAAATGTAAATGCCATCGAGGACTACAAGAACCTGATGGAGAGATATACCTTCATGAAGACCCAGCATGATGATCTGGTTGAGGCTGAGCAGCAGCTCAAGGAGATCATCAAGGATCTGGACGAGTCCATGAGAAATCAGTTCATGGAGCAGTTCAAGCTTATAAATACAGAATTTGACAAGGTATTCAAGGAGATGTTCGGCGGCGGAAAGGGAACCCTGGAGCTTGCCGAGGGCGAGGATATTCTGGAATCCGGAATCATCATCAATGCTCAGCCTCCGGGCAAGAAACTTGTGAACATGATGCAGATGTCCGGTGGAGAGAAGGCTCTTACAGCCATAGCTCTTTTGTTCGCAATCCAGAACCTGAAGCCTTCACCCTTCTGTCTTTTGGATGAGATCGAGGCGGCTCTGGACGAGAACAACGTTGTCAGATTCGCAAGATATCTGCACAAACTTAAGAACACACAGTTTATTGTTATCACCCACCGTAGAGGAACCATGGAAAGTGCCGACAGACTGTACGGTATCACCATGCAGGAGAAGGGTGTGTCAACACTGGTAAGCGTTAACCTGATTGATAAGGAGCTGACTAACTGATGGCAAACGGCTTTTTTGCAAAACTGTCTCAGGGCCTTACAAAGACCAGAGATAATATTGTTAAGGGAATCGATAACGTATTCAGAGGCTACTCAAGCATTGATGAGGACTTCTACGAGGAACTGGAAGAGACCCTGATCATGGGCGACATTGGCGTAAATGCCACAAGTCGCATCATGGATCAGCTTCGGGAGCAGGTCAAGTCCCAAAGGATTCATGACCCGGCCCAGTGCAAGCAACTGCTTCTTGATAATATAAGAGAGCAAATGAAGACTGATGAGCATGCCTATGATTTTGAGGATCAGAAGACGGTTATCTTCGTGATCGGCGTAAACGGCGTGGGTAAGACCACTTCAGTCGGCAAGCTTGCGGCTATTTTCAAGAACCGGGGCAAAAAAGTCATCATTGCAGCCGCAGATACTTACAGAGCCGCAGCAACTGAGCAGCTAAAAGAGTGGGCTGACAGAGCGGAGTGTCCTCTTATAGCAGGAAGAGAGGGAGCAGATCCCGCCAGCGTTATCTATGACGCTGTAGGTGCCTTCAAGGCAAGGAACTGCGATATCCTTATTGTTGATACTGCAGGAAGACTTCACAACAAAAAGAATCTGATGGAAGAGCTGGCCAAGATGAACAGGATAATCGACAAGGAATTGTCCGGCATCTGCAGAGAGAACTTCATTGTTCTTGACGGTACAACAGGCCAGAATGCCATAAATCAGGCCAGGGAGTTCGGTGAAGCTGCCAATCTCACCGGTATTGTTCTGACCAAACTTGATGGAACTGCCAAGGGCGGTATTGCTGTAGCAATCGTTTCCGAGCTCAATATTCCTGTTAAATACATAGGAGTGGGCGAAGGAATAGACGATCTTGAGCGTTTCAATTCGGATGAGTTTGTAGATGCTCTTTTTGACAGAGAGCTTGAAAGGGATGAAGATCCCGAAGAATCAGAAGTACCAGAAGAATCTATGGAAGAAGAGGATGAGAACAATGGCTGATGAGAAGATGACCCTTGAAAAATTTGAGGAGGCTTACGAGGACGTCAAAAAGGTAACCCTTGATACCAAGCTGATCTACAGTGATTACTGGAGCCAGCAGACAGGCAACAAGGTATACTTAAAGCCCGAGAACCTCCAGAGAACAGGCGCCTACAAGGTAAGAGGTGCTTACTACAAGATCACCACACTGACCGATGAGGAGCGCAAGAAGGGTCTGATCACCGCATCTGCCGGCAACCATGCACAGGGCGTTGCCTATGCGGCTCAGCAGTACGGAGTGAAGGCTACAATCTGCATGCCCACTTCAACACCTCTTTTGAAAGTAAACAGGACGAAGGCCATGGGAGCCGAAGTTGTCCTTTACGGAAATGTATATGACGAGGCCTATGGAAAAGCCCAGGAACTGGCTGCCGAACACGGCTACACGATGGTACATCCCTTCGATGACCTTGATGTTGCCACCGGACAGGGAACAATTGCCATGGAGATCATAAAGGAGCTTCCCACTGTGGATATTATCCTTGTTCCCATCGGCGGAGGCGGACTTGCCACAGGCGTATCAACACTGGCCAAGCTCCTTAATCCCAAGATCAAGGTAATAGGCGTTGAGCCTGCAGGTGCTAACTGCATGCAGGAATCCTTCAAGGCAGGTCATGTTGTAACCCTTCCTTCAGTAAACACCATTGCTGACGGCACAGCGGTAAAGACCCCGGGAGAGCACATCTTCCCTTATCTTCAGAAGAATCTTGATGACATCATCACGGTTCCCGATGAGGATCTTGTCGTTTCCTTCCTTGATATGGTTGAGAATCACAAGATGGTTGTTGAGAATTCCGGCCTTCTTTCAGTAGCTGCCCTTAAGCAGCTTGACTGCAAGGACAAGAAGATTGCCTGCGTTCTTTCCGGCGGAAACATGGATATCATCACCATGTCTTCAGTGGTTCAGCAGGGTCTCATCATGAGAGACAGGATATTTACGGTGTCAGTTCTTTTGCCCGACAAGCCCGGAGAGCTTTCCAGGGTATCAGGCATTATTGCTGAAGTTAAGGGTAATGTTATCAAGCTGGAGCACAACCAGTTTGTATCCATCAACAGAAATGCTGCGGTGGAGCTTCGTATTACTCTCGAGGCCTTTGGTACCGAGCACAAAGAGCAGATCATGAGCGCTCTTAACGAAAACGGCTATAAGCCAAGAATAGTAAGGACAAATATTTAAATATGAATTCTAAAAAGATTTCTCCCAAGAAGAGAGTACAAGAGTACCTGATCATAACCTTTGCATCGCTGATCTACGGCGTTGGCACCAGCCTTCTGGTGGATCCCAATAACCTGGCTCCCGGAGGCATGACAGGTCTTGCCATTGTACTGAACAGACTTGTGGGAATCGGAACCGGTATGTGGTTTTTGCTTCTGAATATCCCGATACTTATCATAGCCATCTGGAAATTCGGAATAAGATTTACCATTTCAACGATCTACGCCACAGCCATGATCTCGGTATTTACCGACCTTTGCACCAAATTTTTTGGGCAGTACGTTATTCATGACATGATACTGGCGGTAACCTTCGGATCGGCCATGACTGCCGTGGCAATCGGACTTATCTTTAAATGTCATGCCACCAGCGGCGGTACAGATGTTATAATTAAGTTACTGAGACTGCGTTATCCTCACCTTAAGGTGGGTGTTCTCTATATCCTTACGGATATGGTGGTACTGTGCATTGCTGCAGTTGTTTTCCATGATCTTGCGGCAGCGCTGTATTCCTTCCTGGCTGTTATGGTTGTTAGTGCGGTTGTTGACTACGTACTCTACGGTAAGGACGGAGCAAAGCTTATCTATATCATATCCGACAGACCGGACATCATCACGGCAAGGCTACTTGATGAACTGGATATAGGAGCGACCCATGTGTTTGGCCAGGGCGCATACAGCGGTGAGAAGAAGAAGGTCATCCTGTGTGCGGTCAAAAAGAGACTTTCACCCATGGCTGAGGACATTGTAAGAGAAGAGGATCCCAATGCATTTATGATAATTTCCAGCGCCAGCGAGATCTTCGGCGAGGGATATAAGAGCTATTTTGACGAGAGAATGTAAACATTATGAGCAATAACCAGGATTACAGACAGCGCAGAGGCGTTCGAAATACTCAAAACATCATATCCATAATATTCTTAAGCCTGGTTGCACTTATGGCTCTTTCCTTCAGCGTGGTCCTTCTTATCAGGAACGCTACTCTTCAGAGACAGGAGGATGCGGTAAGGAGCGAGCTTGAGGCCATCAATTCGGAAGGCTACTATACCTCCTACGAGGCCCAGAAGCTGGTGGAAGAGGCTTCCAAGGAAGCAGAAGAGAAAACCAGAAACTCCATCAGGCAGATGATCCAGGAGAAGCTTGAAAACGGCGAAGGAACTACCTCTGCCATCAGATCTCTTTTCCCTGATCAGATAGTTGTGGCCAATCAGGGCAGATACTATTTCTTCCCCATAACGGATGCCATCGAGCACCACGGCTTTGGACCGGAGGACTTTGATTACGACGATGACGGATATCTTACCTATGTTGGTGATGACTCCACTGTGGAATCTAAGATCGGCGTTGATGTTTCCAGGTTCCAGGGATTGATTGACTGGGAGCAGGTTGCGGGAGCAGGTATTGACTTTGCCATGGTAAGAGCGGGATTCCGCGGGACCACTGAGGGCAAGCTTCTTCAGGATGATTACTTTATCGATAATGTCGAGGGAGCAACAGCCAACGGCATTGATGTGGGCGTTTACTTCTATTCCCAGGCCATTAACGAGGATGAGGCCAGGGAAGAGGTTCAGATGATCCTTGATCTTATCGAACCCTACAAGGTCACCTATCCTGTGGTCATCGATGTGGAGTACGCCGAGTCCGACAAGGCAAGAACAGCAAATCTTACCACCGATGAGTACGAGGCTGTGGTTAAGGTATTCTGCGAAGCAGTAAAAAAAGCCGGCTACACCCCTATGATCTACGGCAATGTAACTTCCTACACACTTCTCATGGATGCGGTGGATGTGGATGATTACGATATCTGGGTGGCTTATTACGGACTTCCTCTGTATTACCCTTATCACTTTGACATCTGGCAGTACAGCAAGAGCGGAAGAGTAGACGGAATCGACGGAGATGTGGACCTTAACATCTGCATAACGGACTATTGATATGAGCAATTTGGAAGATTATGAACAGAAGGGTTATCTTGATGAGGACTTTCACTTTTTTCACATAAAAAGCGGTGAGAGCCTTGATGTCCCTTTTCACTACCATGATTTTCATAAGCTGATTCTTATTCTCAGCGGAGACGTTAAATACTATATCGAAGGGCTTGAGTACCAACTTATGCCCTTCGATTTTGTGCTTGTTAACAGGTTTTTTATCCATAAGCCCGAGAGCGGCCAGGAACAGGGCAAGGGGGATTACGACAGAGTGATCCTGTATCTTAAGGATGAGTTCCTTGAGAAGTACGGCCTTCTTGATGCCTTTGAAAAGGCCAGGCAGCTTAAGAGCTATGTGGTGAGATTCCCCGGTAATGTCAGTGCCTCCATTTATGAGCTTTTGGAGATCCTGGAAAAAGACCTTGCGGCTAAAGACAGGGAATATGCAGGAGAGCTGACTGTAAGACTTGATGTGCTCAGGGCTCTTATAGAGTTTAATAAAGCCTGTGTCAGTGAGGACATGGGATTTAAACCGGAAGCCAGATACAACAGGAAGGTTATAGAGCTTATAGAGTACATCACCGAAAACCTCACCGGTGACCTTTCCATTGATTCCCTGGCGGATCACTTCTTTATGAGCAAATATCACATGATGAGGATATTCAAGTCGGAGACGGGCTATTCAATACACCAGTACATAACCGAAAAGAGAGTGATCCTGGCAAGAAACTACATAATGTCGGGGATGCCGGCCACAACGGCCTGCCTGGAATGCGGCTTTAAGGACTATTCATCCTTCAGCAGAGCTTTTAAGAATCAGCTGGGGATTTTGCCGTCGGATATCAGGGTTTAAGCAGATCTGTAAGTGTCAAGAAAAAATACTTGACACTTATATTTTTTTGGTCTATTATAGCCATTGTGCATTAAAAGGTGAGGTGCTATGGAGAAGATCGTAGAACAGGGTTTGTTATATGACTTTTACGGTGAGCTTCTTACAGATCATCAGAGACAGATCTATGAAGCTGCTGTTTATAATGATATGTCCCTTACTGAGATTGCCGAGGAACATGGCATCAGCAAGCAGGGTGTCCATGATCTGATAAAGAGATGCACCAACACTCTTTGGGGCTATGAGAACAAGCTTCATATGATCCGAAGATTTGAAGCTATCAAGAATAATGCTGAGCAGCTCCTTAAGGTTTCCGAGGAAGGAAGCAGCAAGGACCTTGCAGGGGATGTTCATGAGATTGCCTTGAAGATAATAGAGGAGCTTGGTTAATGGCTTTTGAAAGTCTTACAGATAAACTGCAAAATGTATTTAAAGGTCTTCGCAGCAAGGGACTCCTTACTGAAGAAGATGTAAAGACTGCCCTCAAGGAAGTTAAGATGGCTCTTCTTGAGGCTGATGTAAGCTTCAAGGTGGTGAAGCAGTTCGTTAATTCCGTTCAGGAGAGAGCTGTAGGAGAGGATGTCTTAAAGGGACTGAATCCCGGACAGATGGTCATCAAGATAGTTAATGAAGAGATGACCGCTCTTATGGGTTCTGATACCACAGAGATCAAGTTCCAACCCATCAATGAGATCACAGTCATCATGATGTGCGGTCTTCAGGGTGCAGGTAAGACCACCACAGCGGCCAAGATTGCAGGCAAGATCAAGATGAAGGGCAGAAAGCCCATGCTGGTTGCGGGAGATATATACAGACCTGCCGCTGTTGATCAGCTCAAGATCAATGCCGAGAAGCAGGGCGTAGATTTCTTTTCCCTGGGAACGGATATCAGCCCGGTAGAGATTGCAAAGGCCTCCCTCGAGGAAGCCAAGAAGAAAGGCAACAACGTAGTTATCATAGATACAGCCGGTCGTCTGCAGATCGATGAGGCCATGATGAATGAGCTTATCGATATCAAAGAGGCGGTTACCGTACACCAGACACTTCTGGTTGTAGATGCCATGACCGGTCAGGAAGCAGTCAATGTGGCTTCCGAGTTCAACGAGAAGGTCGGCATCGACGGTATCATCCTTTCCAAGATGGATGGTGATTCAAGAGGCGGTGCGGCGCTCTCCACTAAGGCAGTTACAGGCAAGCCTATCCTTTACGTAGGTATGGGTGAGAAGCTCTCGGATCTTGAGCAGTTTTATCCCGACAGAATGGCAAGCCGTATCCTTGGTATGGGCGATGTTTTGAGTCTTATCGACAAGGCCGTTGAAGCCAATGCCGAGATGGATGCCCAGAAAGAAAAAGAGATGGCCCAGAAGATGAAGAAGGGCAAGCTCGATTTCGAAATGTACCTTGAAAGTATGAAACAGATGAGAAACATGGGCGGCCTTGGCGCCATCATGGGAATGCTTCCCGGTATGGGAGCCAAGATCAGTGATGATCAGCTTCCTGATGAGAAACAGCTGGCAAGACTTGAAGCCATCGTGCTTTCGATGACTCCCGAGGAGCGAAAGAACCCCAAGCTCATGTCTCCTCAGAGAAAGTTCAGGATTGCCAAGGGCTCAGGCAATGATATTGCAGCCGTAAACCGTTTCATCAAGCAGTTTGATCAGGCTCAGAAGATGATGAAGCAGATGCCCGGACTCATGGGCAAAAGAGGCGGCTTCGGCAAGTTCGGCGGCTTCGGCGGCAACAAGTTTTTCTAAATCAGATATGTCTCCAGCTAATGCTGTTAGATACATATAAAACAATCAATCTATCTTATAATTAAAAATGGAGGAAATTAAAATGGCAGTAAAGATCAGATTAAAGAGAATTGGTAAGAAGAAGGTTCCTTTCTACAGAATCATCGTTTCTGATTCAAAGTTCCCTGTACAGGGTAAGTTCATCGAGGAGATCGGAACATACGATCC
>JAILFT010000010.1 GCA_024697425.1 Butyrivibrio sp.
GGAAAGTTTGTATTCTGGAACAACAAGAATGTTCAGCTATATGGCCCGGTTGACAATGCGATACTTGAGGCATTTGCAGCTGACGAGTGCGTTGATTTCAACCTGTACAGACTAACCTTTATTTCCGAAGGAAACAAGGAATTTACAAGTCTTGTTAAGGCTGGAGACAGCATTGCAGACGAGCTTCAGGATCTTGTAAAGGACATTGAAAGAAACTCCTATAAACTCATGGACTGGACCTATGAAGACGGTGAAGAGACCAGGGTCTGGGATTTTGACAAAGATATGATGCCCCAGCATGACCTTACCCTTACCGCAGGCTGGAACTGCGTCTACAGGTATGAAATAAGAGAGGATGGAACAGGTATAACCATTACCGGAACCGGCGCAGATTCTGCTGACTATGTAATCCCGGAGACCCTGGACGGTTACAAGGTTGTCGGTATAGCAGAAGGCTCTTTTGCCAAAGAAGGTCTTGAATCCGTTACGATTCCCGCAGGTGTTACGGATATTCAGGAGGGTGCCATCGACGAAGGAGCTACTATTATAGCAGACAGCGACACTGCGGCCGCTGAATATGCAGCTTCCCACGATATCGAATTTAAAAGGATGAGGTATGCTTTAACCTTTGTTTCCAACGGAGGTACCGCATGTACAACCAGGTACTATGCTAAGGGAGACAAGGTGGCAACTTTGCCTACTCCGGTTAAGGACAACTCCGAGTTCAGAGGATGGTACAAGGATTCCAATTTCAAGAACGCCTTTGATATTGAGAAAGAAGTGTTCCCCGGAGAGGCGCTTACCCTGTATGCATATTGGATCAAAGTTGATAGTAGCATTGAGAATGATGTATTTGCCTATGATATAGAAGACGGCAGCATTACCATCACCGGCTACAGCGGAAGAAGTGAGTACCTGTCTATTCCCAAGACCATCAACGGGGTTACGGTTACAGCCATCGGTGAATATGCATTCTCCGGAAATGAGTACCTTTCCTTTGTCAGCCTTCCGGAAACAGTAACCACCATTGGGAAAAGAGCTTTCTACGCATGCCCTTCTCTTGAGAGAGTTGATCTTACCGCTAGTATAAGCAGCATCGGAGAGTATGCTTTTGCATCCTGTAATGCCCTGAACAGCATTGACCTTAGTGTATTGTCAGTAACAGAGCTTCCAAGGGGCATGTTTGCCGCATCAGCTTACCTTTACGATGTTAAGCTTCCTGCTACTTTGAAGGTCATTGGCGATGACTGCTTTGCAGGCTGCAGCTTCCTTCAGAAGATCGAGCTTCCCAAGGGGCTTACCGATATAGGAAGCTATGCTTTCTTTAATGACAGGGTTCTTAGGGAGCTCTGCATTCCGGGCACCGTTGTGAATATCGGGGACAGCTTTGTTGACGGATGCTCCTCATTAAAATCGATAGATTCAGTATCCTTTGGCGCGTTCTACTCAAAGAATGGAATACTTTATAAGGATGGCAGCATCTTCCGCTGCCCCGAGGCACATGAGGGAGATGTCATAATCGAAGATAGTGTTACCGGCATTTCCAAAGAAGCGTTCAGAAACTGCTCGCTGGTAACCGGTGTAACTCTCGGTGAGAAGCTTACAACCATTGGAAGTTCAGCTTTTGCGGGATGTTCTTCATTAAAGAGCTTAGCCTTTGGAAATGCACCTGTCAGCAGGATCAGCGACAGCGCATTCTACGGCTGCGTATCTCTGACAGATATTGTTTTACCTGCCAGCGTGAAGTCTATCGGAAGAAGTGCCTTTGCAGGATGCCGGAGCCTTGAAACTCTTACTGTAGGAGCAGACGTAACCTCAGTAGGAAAGAATGCTTTTGCCGAGACTGGAGAACTTACGGTGTATGGCTATGCTGATACTGAAATTGAAAGGTATGCGCAGAGTGAAAAGAACTTTAAGTTCGAGTATATTGCCGACAAGGCGCCTACACCAGGTGCACCAGAGGTACTTGCAGTAGAGAACACTACCATAACCTTAAAGCCCGGAGATGACTTCGAGTACAGGCTAAATGACGGCGAGTGGCAAAAGTCCAATGTATTCTCAGCTCTTTTGCCTCTGACCTCTTACATCTTCTATCAGAGAGTAGCTGAGTCTCCTTACCATCATGTATCGGATCCTTCAGAGGGAACCGCTGCCATGACAGGAAAGGCTTTGGGAGCAGCAGTAAAGAGACCTGCAATCATAAAGATAACCAGCAGCTTAGTGGAGATTATTCCTGCCCAAGGCTGTGAGTACTCAATAGATGGTGAAAACTATCAGAACAGACCAAGATTTGATAACCTTCAGGAGAATACCTCCTACACTGTATATCAGAGAATAGCAGAGAGCGACACGGTTTCCTGCGGACCTGCTTCATCAGTTACCTTTACCACAAAGGCACACACAGGAAACTGCACTGTGATCTTTGATCTTGACGGAGGAGAGCTTGAGGGACAGGAAGACAGCTTTACCGTTATCCTTGCTGAGGGCGAGAAGCTTACAGATCCCGGAACTCCGGTAAAGGGTAAATATACCTTTGGCGGTTGGGAATACAACAATGAGGTATTTGATTTTGATACTGAAGTGACCAATGATATGACTCTGACAGCTATCTGGATAGCGCCTCCGAAGGTTGAGACTCCCATATCCAACATTGAGACCATGTCAGTGGTTGATAAGGGCGCAGCGGTTGTGCTTAGCTCAGTAACTCCGGATGCTGATATTTACTACACGCTGGATGGATCAGAGCCGGGCTGTGAGAGCAGAAAGTATGACGCTCCTATCAGTATTGTGAAGGATGTCATTATAAAGGCTATTGCTGTCAAGGACGGATATGAGGACTCTGAGATACTTACCGTTGTTCTAACAGTGAAGCCTGCTGAGGATCCCTCCGGAGATGATGAGGTTCCTGCAGAGGATATACCTGAGGGCGGAATACCTGAAGGCATCTGGGTTGCGGGACTTAGGAACTTTGATTACACAGGCGCAGCAGTAACTCAGGATATAAGGGTTTACTACGGCAAAAAATCCCTTACAGTAAAGACAGACTACACAGTTTCCTATGTCAACAATAAAAACGCAGGAACAGCGAAGGTTGTGATAACAGGTAAGGGCAACTACAGCGGCAAGCATGAGTTTGAATTCGCTATCAATGCCCTGGATATCTCCGCTGATGAATTTGCGGCAGAGGATATCTACGTAGCTTATAACGGAAAAGCCCAGAAGCCTTCGATAGCTCTTTTGCGCGGCGGGGCTAAACTTGCGGCAGGCAAAGACTATGCGGTTTCCTGGAAGAATGAGAATGGCAAGGACAATGAAGGCTTTACAAAGGCCGGTGATTACGAGATCCTCATTGAAGGAAAGGGCAATTACACAGGAACAAGGACTGTTATCTTCCACGTAAAAGAGGCGACTCTTATAACCAAGGTTACTTTAAAGGCTATAAAGAACGCAGCATACACAGGTGAGGAGATAAGACCTGAGATTGAGCTTACTGACAAGAGCAGGAAATATACGCTTTCAAAGGGCACCGATTATACCGTAACCTGGCCGGATGACTGCACTTCTGTCGGAACTGTGACTGTCACTATCACAGGAACCGGCGATTATGCGGGAGTAAGAACCGTTTCCTATAAGATCACCGGAACGCCGCTTTCCAAGGCGAAGATTAATAATTTTGTTTCAGCCTTTGATTATGCGGACGGAGAAGAGATAGAGCAGAAGGGTGTAGAGCTTATCTATAACAAGGCTCCTCTTACGGAGAATGAAGATTACACCCTGCACTATGAGAACAATGTCAATGCGGGAACGGCTACTGCTATTTTCGAGGGAATGGGCGGATACACAGGAACTGTGAAGAAGACCTTCAAGATTAACGGAGTAGCAATGAAGTCAGTCGCGGTGGCAGGCCTTGATTCCTCCTATGTTTATACAGGAAGCGAGATAGAACCTGCAGGAGGAGAAGAGGACGCCGCTTTTGGAACAGTCAGCCTTACCTACACAGACAAGAAGACCAAGGTGAAGAGTGACCTTGTCAAAGGAAAGGATTATACCGTATCCTATAAGAATACCAGCAAGAAGGGCACTGCATCAGTTACATTTACAGGAACCGGAAGATATACCGGAACTCTGACCAAGAAGTTTACTATCAAGGCATACGACCTCGTTGGTGATCCCGAAGGCTATGTTGAACTCGGATTTGACAGTGAAGTTCCTTATGCCAAGAACGGTGCGAAGCCTGCAGTTGCGGTTTCCTTCAGAGGAACAGCTCTTACAGAGGGCACAGATTACACTGTTACCTATGCCAACAATAATGCGGTTACAACAGAGAAGACTAAAAAGCTTCCTTCTATTACTGTTAAGGGCAAGGGCAACTTTGCAGGAACCCTTAAGGCAGGGGAATTCACTATCGTTCCTCAGGATATCTCCGCTGTGAGCATGTCTGCTGCAGACAAGGTTTATGCAAATAAGGCCAAGGCATTTATCTCCACGCCGGTACTTGTTGATGTCAACGGCGCGAAGCTTGCTGCAGGTAAGGACTACAATAAGACTGTTGTTTACAAGTATGGCGAGGACAGGGTTGTTGCCACGGGTAAGAATAAAGAACTTGTTGAGCGTCATGCGGGAGAAGAAATAGACAACGCTGACATTCTCCCTGTTGGAGCAGTTGTTAAGGCGGAAATAACAGGAACCGGCAATTATACAGGATCTACCTTCTGCTACTATAAGATGATCAAGGCCAATATCTCCAAAGCTACCGTAAAGATCAGGAATCAGTATTTTACCGGTAGTGCGGTTACACTTGATAAGGATGACTTTATTAGTGTTACTATAGGTAAGGAGATATTGAATCCTGATGAGTTTGAGATTGTCAGCTACAAGTCCAACACGAATACCGGAACAGCAACGGTTGTGATAGAGGGCAGAGGCATCTATGGTGGAAGTAAGTCCTGCACCTTCAAGATTCTTAAGAGGGCAATCAATTAAGATCTGGTGTGATTGAGAATTTGTGGTGCGGTGGTAGCTGCGGATCCGAGGATAAGATGATCAGAGGATCTGAGGATATTAAGCTAAGAGAATCTGATATCGGAGAAACTGAGTAGAGTTATCGTATTGATGGATATGGAGGTTTCATGAGAGTACTGAATATTGAAGATACACCCATTAAGCACAGGAAAATCAGAGATGTTCTGGAAGGCTGCAGGATCACTGATATAGACAGGGTGGGATATCTCGATGAAGGTATCTCTGCATACAAGGAGGCTTTGGCCTCCGGAAACCCCTATGATCTTGTCATCACCGACATGTGGTATCCACCAACCCATGGGGCAGACGAAGAGAAGTGCGGAGATAAGCTTGTGGAGACTGCTCTTAAAGAGAAATGGGACGTACCCATAATCATTTGCTCCAACCAGAATTACAGCTATCCCGAGATCTTCGGGACGCTGTACTTCTCAGACAACGTAGACTGGGAAGGACAGCTCAGACAGTATATAGAGCAATTAAGAAAGCAGATATAAACACTAATAAAGCAGATATACAACAAAGAAAGCCGTCGTCGTGACGGCTTTCCTTAATTTCCGGAACAATGTAGTTCATATGGTTCCATCTTTTTTCCAGAACATGTCCATGACATCCGGCGGATATACGGCACGATATAACTTTTCTGTCTCTTTAAGTTCATTATCCATAGAATTGTATAACCCTTCTTGATATAGCATCTGATGTAGCCTGAATATTTTCAGTTATCTCTTTTCCGAAATAAGTAACAATAAAAATCTCCGCCATATCGGATTGGCCTATGTCGATTTCCATATGATCGCGCCGCGAATTGTCGTATTCCAGCTGAATAGTGGATAGGGCTGTGGGGAAAATTTCCGGCTGGATAGGGAGATCCTCCAGAAGTTTCCGTGTCTTCTCAATCAGATTTACCGGAAGCGCAGGGGCCCCATTTCCATTCCAGTTATCTTTTAGATTCCTGATATTCTCGAGTTTGCTGAGATTATCATTTCTTATACTGGAGATTTCTTCGGCTATTGATGAAGATCTTGCTGCCGTTATTTTCTCAGCATATGATCCGAGCCGCTCAGCTCTGGTGATGCGGTTGTACTCGTCCTCAGACATGATCACAATGTTCTTGCTCTCTTTGCGAGGCACGAGAATTGTCTCGCCATTATATGCGAGGTCGAAGAATTTCTTAATATTGGCGCGGATATCCATTTGTTTAGCTATCAGCATATAAGTACCTCCATAAAACCGTACGTTTTATTGTACTATTATAAGTCATCTCTATATTTTCATCAAATGGACTCAATCGGACCTAAACCTGCGGTTAATGGTTTCTTCCGACAATTCGTCTTATGATAAATCCATAAGGAGGAGATTGCCCTTATGTCTGAGATGATAATTGAAAAAGAAAGCTTCACCTGCCTGTTCAGGGACATAGACCCCACCTGGGAAGAGCTGGGATTTGACGAAGACATCCCCGGGAAGCTCATGGCGGAAGCAGAGAGGGCGGAGAACAACTGCATATATGCCACCATAATCGGTGACCGGCTGGTATATCGCAGCTTCTCCATGATCAGCGGAAAGCCATGCGAGAACTACAGGTATGTATTCCACAGAAACATCATTGTCAAAGAGAGCAGAACCCGCGTCTTTGAGATAGTTACGCCACAGACCCTGACCGGTGATAAGGCCAAAGACATTACGGCAAAGAGCAATGACTACTTCTGCGGGAAGCTCTTTGATATGTTCAGGGATAAAGTGGAAATCTCAAACAAGCGGGCCATCCTACGAACTCTCCCCTATGTAAAAACCAGATACCCCAAATTCGGATTCAAACCGTTCCTTGAAATCTACATAAAAAGCCGGGAAGACGGAGCAATTCTTCATTCCCCTCAAAAGCCGCTGCCCCATGAAGCATCGGCGTCTGCCCGGGCGCAGATACGCCATGAATCCTTTGCTTCTGTCCCAAAGCTGATCCTCCACGAACTCTACGGAAGAAGTCACAAGGACCACAGCGCCGTGAGGCTTACAAGAAACCTTGTGGTTGTCACCGGGGAAAAGAGCTGTCGTTATCTGACCCTTAAGGAACAGACAAGGGTGTACTTTGATGCGACAGAAGCCTATTACTTTGTAAAGAACGCAGTGACGGGAATGTGGCAGAGGGAGGAAATTGCCAAAGACTTTGAACTTGAAACGGACCTTCGGGAAAGGCTTGTAGACAGGGAATTGTTTACGGGAACCTTCGGGGAGCAGTTTGCGGAAAATGCGGTGCATGGCAGGTGCCTTAATCCTGACATGATAGTATACGGAAGTCTCGTTGCCCAGGCGGGCTTCCTGTCGGCAGAGCAGGCTGCAAAATCCGGGAGCCCTGTGTATCACCGGCTTCTGGAAAGTATATACAGCGGAAAGACAAGGGACAGTCAAAAATCCCTTCCGGAGCTTCTGGGAGTCACCGGACCGCAGCTTAAGTTTTTTAAGGGAATCGATCTTACCGATGACCTTGAAGAATTTGGCCGGAACATGAAGGACGCCGGGTTCATCCGGTATTATCCCGACATTCAAAAGCGCATATATGCTGTCTCTTTATTCATGAACTGGGCTTATAACAGCTACTACGAATGCTACAGGGACGCCGCGCGTCAGATAAGGCTTGATCTGTGTCTTGGAGCAAACACCATCTGCTCCATAGAGAAGTACAGCGGGGAAAAGAGATATAGGCTTAGCATTGAGTACAGAGACTACCTGAGGATGAGACGAAGCTATCTGGCCTATATGGAGAACATGCGAGAGGATGATCCCATAAGGCAGGAAATTGCTGCATTCGGAGATGCTCCCATCAATATCAAACCCTCAAAGATCCATGACATGCACAATAAACTGGGTGAGATAGTGGGAATCTTATCCAGAAATAAGACCATCTCAGAGTGCGACAAGGACATAATCTCAAGAAAAGAACATGAGGCAAAAGACATAGAGTATTACGGGAAGGATTACTCAATAATAATGCCAAAGGATGCCACTGACATCATCCGGGAAGGAAGGATTCTTCATCACTGCGTGGGCCACGGCGGCTATATTGAGGCTATGGCCAGAAAAGAATGCAGGATACTGTTTCTTCGGGACAACACAAAACCTGACAAGCCCCTGATAACCATAGAGGAGCGGGGCGGCAGGATACGTCAGTGCTACGGCTTTGCCGACAGCCTTAATCGGGACGCAGGTATCAGAGCCTTCATAAAGCAATATGCCAGCGAGCATAACTTTGCCATAGACGCGGCAATATGACATTCATAAATAAAGTATAAAAAAACCACCTTCACAGAAAAATTACCCTTTCACACAGGTACTTTGATGGTACAATTATGGAAGCGATAATGGAGGTGGATTTTTATGCAAAAATGGGCAAGACTTAATTTTCAGCCGAATCTTCCCCTTTATGAAGAGGGACGTGTGACCGGCAGCAAAGGACACATTGATATTTCAAGAAAGGCAGCTGAGGAGGGTATCGTACTTCTTAAGAATGACGGAACTCTTCCTCTTAATAAAGATACAAATCTGGTGCTTCTGGGCAAGGCATCGGTAGAATATGTCAAGGGAGGCGGCGGATCCGGAGATGTGTACTGCAAGTACATCCACTCCGTATACGATGGTCTCAAGGCCCGTGGCGTAAGCGTTTTTGAGAAGCTGGCCACATTCTATAAAGAAGAGATAGGTGAGCAGTACAAGCTTGGCCGCGTGCCCGGCATGACCGCAGAACCTGAGCTTTCAGACGAATTAGTCAAAGAGGCAGCGGAGTTTTCCGACACAGCTCTTTTCATGATAAACAGATTTTCAGGCGAGGGATGGGATCGCAGCAGCATCGAGTGCAACAGGGAGTTCAACCCATGGCCCGGCGAGACCAGCATGCCCGCCTTTTCAGCACAGATTTTCCCTGACGGGGACTTCTATCTTTCCGCCAACGAGAAGAAACTTCTTGAAACTGCCAAGCAGAACTTCAAGAAGATCATTGTCGTTCTCAATATCGGCGGAGTCATCGACTGCAGCTTCATAAATAATGAGAAGATAAATGCCGCTCTCTATATCGGACAGGGCGGAATGGAAGGCGGAGATGCCGCAGCAGAGGCACTTCTTGGCATCATCAATCCTTCCGGAAGACTGGTGGATACCTTTGCAGGAAAGCTCGAGGACTATCCTTCCACAGAGAACTACCACGAGTCCTTTGATTTCGTTGAGTACACAGAGGACATTTACGTTGGCTACAGATACTTCGAGACCATTCCCGGAGCTAAAGAGAAGGTTATCTATCCCTTCGGCTACGGACTTTCCTACAGCTCTTTTGAGACAGCTGTAACAGGGGCAAAAGAGACAGAGGATGGCTTCGAGTTTACTGTTAAAGTTACCAACACAGGAAACAGACCCGGCAAGGATGTGGTTCAGCTCTACTACGGCGCACCTGCAGGCAAGCTTGGAAAGCCCACAAGAGCTCTGGGGGATTTTGCAAAGACTCTTGACCTTGCACCCGGTGCATCACAGGAACTTAACCTTTCAGTAAGCCGCTATGCAATGGCTTCCTTCGATGACCTTGGAAAGGTTCAGGAGGCAGCTTATGTTCTCGAGGCAGGAACTTACGAATTCTTCATCGGAAGCAACGTAAGAGATGCGGTGAAGGTTGATTTTGCATGGAACAATGACAAGGACATCACTGTATGTCAGCTTACACATAAGCTTGCTCCCGTGGAACTCAAAAAGAGAATGCTCTGTGACGGAAGCTATGAGGAGCTTCCTTTAGGGCAGCACAAGGATATCAACGAGTGCATATTTGAAAAGCTTGATCCAGGTACCGAAGAGGCACTTACTCCCATCGAGAGAGCAAGAGGCATGCACTACCTCACAAAGCCCTTCAAGGAAGGCGCAAGGAACTTCTTCGAGGTTTCCGAAGGCAAACTTACGGTAAAAGAGTTTATGGCTCAGCTTTCAGACGATGAGCTTATCCACCTGGTAGGCGGCCAGCCCAACACAGGTGTTGGAAATGTATTCGGAATGGGCAACATGCCTGAGTACGGAGTTCCCAATGCGGTAACAGCAGACGGCCCTGCAGGCGTTCGTCTTGCACCTGAGACAGGCGTTCTTACAACAGCATTCCCCTGCTCAACACTTATCGCCTGCACCTGGAACAGAGAGATTGCTGAGGAGATCGGATTTGCAGGCGGCGAGGAGCTCAAGGAGAACAACCTTTGCGTATGGCTCACACCTGCCATCAACATCCACAGAAATCCCATGTGCGGCAGAAACTTCGAGTACTACTCAGAGGATCCTTACCTTACAGGCCGCATGGCAGCAGCCATGGTTCGCGGAATCCAGAGAAACAGAGTGGGTGCCAGCGTCAAGCATTTTGCCTGCAACAACAAGGAGACCAACAGAAAGCACAGCGACTCCAGAGTATCTGAGAGAGCTATGCGTGAGATATACCTTAAGGCTTTCGAGATAATCGTACATGAGTGTGAGCCCTATACCATCATGTCCTCCTACAATGCCGTCAACGGAGAGAGAGCTTCCGAGTCAAGAGACCTTCTTACCGGAATCCTCAGAGACGAGTGGGGCTACAAGGGAATGGTTACATCAGACTGGTGGACCAGAGGCGAGCACTACAAGGAAGTTAAGGCCGGCAACGATCTTAAGATGGCCTGCGGCTTCCCCGACAGACTTAAGAAGGCAATGGAGATGGGCGCTCTTACAAGAGCAGACCTTGAGCCCTGCGCCGAGCATATTTTAAACACTATCCTGAAGTTTGACTGATCAGGACTTTAGAACCGTTAATTCACACATACAACAAAGGACACAGACATGAGCGGATACAAATTTACAGACGATCACGGATCTTTTTCCATGAAGAATCCACAGCATACCAGCGGACTCTATCTTCCGGTTGCCGGAAACACAGGACTTAGAAGTGCGGTTTCTCCTGACTTTGGCGGCGATGCCAAGCTGGATCAGAACCACTTTCTGATTGCCCCCAAGAGCATATCCAACCTCCATGCAGACAGGGACACAAGAAACTTCTTTGTGGTCATGGGAGATGAGCTGTGGTCAGCCTGCGGTTCTTCAGCGGATCAGGAGGCAGCAAGATTTACAGACAGAGAGGACTCTGTGGAACTTACCGGCGGCCGTATGTGGCAGACCGTAAAAAGAGTCCATAACAGCGGCAGAATCACAGCAGAAGTTACATTGTTCTCACTTCTTAATGAATCCTGCGAGATCATGACGGTTAAGATCACCAACAGTGCGGACAGCGATATTTCTTTTACCCCTGTGGCAGCAATCCCCATTTATGCCAGAAGTGCAGATAACTTAAGGGACCACAGGCACGTGACCTCGCTCCTTAACAGAGGTGAAGTCCTTGAAAGAGGCGTAGTGGTTAAGCCCACTTTGTCTTTTGACGAGAGAGGACATCAGATAAACGACACCACCTACTATGTTCTGGGATCAGATGACAAGGGCGGCGCACCTTCCGAGATCATCGCAGATGCGGACCTTTATCTTGGTGAAGGCGGAACCTTCCTTCGTCCCAGAAGCCTTCTTTGCGGCAAGGACAGGAGCTGTTCCTGGAAAAAAGCGCCCTTCAAGGTTGACGGCAAAGAGATGATCGGAGCCCTGAAGTTTGAAAAGACCACTTTAAAGGCCGGTGAGAGTAAGGAATTCCTTCTTGCCATCGGTGCAACCACAGAGCCGGAAAAAGATATGGCGGCTGCCATTAAGGTCATAACCGATGCGGCAGGTGCTAAGAAGACTTTTGAAGATATCAAAGATTACTGGAACAATCTTACCAATATACATGTAAAGACCGGAGATGCTGCCTTTGACAGCTTCATGGAGTGGATCGCATTCCAGCCCCAGCTGCGAAGGATCTACGGATGCTCCTTCCTTCCTCACCACGACTACGGCCGGGGCGGAAGAGGATGGAGAGATCTCTGGCAGGACTGCCTCGCGCTTCTTCTTACGGATCCCAGCGGAGTAAGGAAGATGATCCTGGACAACTTCGGGGGCGTGAGACTTGACGGCACCAACGCCACCATCATCGGTGACAGGCCCGGCGAGTTCAAGGCAGACAGAAACGGAATCCCCAGAGTGTGGATGGACCACGGCTTCTGGCCGTTCCTTACACTTAAGCTCTACATGGACCAGACAGGAGATCTGGAGATCCTCAGCGAGGAGACCACCTATTTCAAGGACAGCCTGGTTCACAGAGCAGAGAAAAGAGACAGTAAGTACAGCGACGACTACGGCGTAATTCAGAAGGATGAAGACGGAAACATATACAGAGGAACCGTTCTTGAGCATCTTCTTATTGAGAATCTAACAGCCTTCTTTGATGTGGGAGACAACGGAGAGATCAGACTTCGCGGCGCGGACTGGAACGATGCGCTTGACATGGCAACCCACAAGGGTGAGAGCGTTGCCTTTACCTGCGGCTATGCGGGGAACTTAAAGGACATCGCTACCTATCTCAGAATATACAAGACCAAGACCGGCCTTGATACCTGCCTTCTGACACCTGAAATAAGAGAGCTGATCTTTGCTGAACAGCCTAAGCTCCTTGATTCTCCCGAGGCAAGAAGATCACTTCTTGGGGGATACATGGACAGAGTAAGCCACGCTATCGAACCTGCAAGAGCAGAGTTTAAGATCGAGGAGATCGCAACAGCTCTTGATCACAAGGGAGACTTCCTGATGGACAAGATCAGGGAGAACGAGTGGGTTACCGATTCAGAAGGCAACGGCTGGTTCAACGGCTACTACGACGATCTCGGCCGCAGGGTTGAGGGAGAGTTCGATACCGAAGATGGCAAGAACATCAGAATGATGCTCACAGGCCAGGTATTCTCCGTAATGTCCGGCACAGCCAAGAAGGAGTGCGTAAAGAAGATCATCGCCAGTGCAGACAAGTACCTCTACAACGAGGGCATCGGCGGATATCGCCTTAATACAGACTTTAAGGAGCTTCGAACAGATCTTGGAAGAATGTTCGGTTTCTCCTATGGTGATAAGGAAAACGGAGCAGTCTTTTCCCATATGGCAGTTATGTTCGGCAATGCACTGTATAAGAGGGGCTTTGCAAAAGAGGGCTTCAAGGCTCTTGATACTCTCTACAGAGCAGCCATGAACTTTGATGTGAGCCGCATCTATCCCGGAGTACCCGAGTACTTCAACAGTGAGGGAAGAGGACTTTACAACTACCTTACAGGTGCTGCCAGCTGGTATCTTATGACCGTTGTTACAGAGAACTTCGGTGTAAGAGGAAATGCAGGAGACCTTTACATTGAGCCCAAGCTCCTTCCCCAGCAGTTCGATGAAAAGGGCGAGGCTTCCATAACACTTCCATTCAGAGGCAAGACCTTCGAGGTTGTGTTTAAGAACACCGGCAGGAAGACCTTTGGCGAGTATGAGATAAGCCGCTTCATCGTGGACGGCGAAAACGCCACAGGCTATCAGAGGAATGCAGCCTGCGTTCCCGCAAGCAGAATAGACAGTTGGACCACTGAAAATCACAGACTTGAAGTATATCTGTAAAAAGAACTGTGGCAAAAACCATCACATAGATTATGAGGAGTAAGAGAGTATGAATTATGAAGTGTCAGTAAAGGATACAATCACCGATTTCGGTAAAAAGACTCCCTTTGCCAGCTTCCTTCCGGGAATCGCAGGCATCAAGGGAACTCCCATCTGGTGCTACTACGTAAACAGAGGCCAGGCGGTTGTCAGCTTTGGAGTGCAGGACAAGGACCACAGCATCATGGAGTTCTATCCCGCCCACACAGCTTATCAGAATGTAAACCGCACAGGGTTCAGAACCTTCATCAAGACTGGCGGCGCTGTGTATGAGCCTTTCCAGAAACCTGCAGCCGGCAGCAGCATGGAAATACATATGAATGCTCTTTTCCTTGAGGAGAAGAACGAGGATCTTGGCCTT
>JAILFT010000016.1 GCA_024697425.1 Butyrivibrio sp.
TCCCCATTGATACCGGGATGTACGTATATTCCGTCAAGTCCCTTGCCTGTTTCCTCGAAGTGAAGATCATCATCCAGGATAAGGTTCACATCCCTGTAAATTCCACCGTAGAAGGAGAAATCTGCCATAGCGGGGTAAATACTATTATCCACTGCATTACTGACCTCTATGCGAATTGTATTGGTGCCTTCAGAAAGGAGCTTGGTTATATCCACCCTGAACATTGAAAAGCCGCATCTAAACTCATGGCACAGCTCGTCATTAATAAATACTCTGCCGGAAAGAGACGCTGCTCCTACCTCCAGAAGAACTGTACGCCCGAGTTCATCTCCCGTTATCCGGATATCTCTCTCGTAAGTCGTAACACCCCGGAACATCTTTGAGCCGTCCTGGCCGTCCACGGAGTTGTAGCAATGAGGGAGTGTAACTGTTTCAGGATCTTCTTCGCCTCTGCGAAAAGTCCAGTTATCATTTATCTTATATATGCTTCTCACATTATCCTCCGGTCAAAATATAATCTCTTCATGGTAATTTTATCCCAGAGGTCTCTCTCATGCCTATGCCAAATCTTTTTATCCCATCGAACATTTTTTAAGATAACGATGTTTTTTCTTGTATATTATTTCAGTTCCATCACATTTTCAGTCTGCAAAAGTCTCTTTTTACGTAAATATTAAACCTTGTCTTTTGTCACTCCGGTATATATGATTTAGAAAAAACAAGGAGATTTTCACCTATGCGTAATCAGAATATTGATAAAGGATGGCAGTTTAATTACGGAATTATTGACGGTTTCCCTGATCCATCCGGAGAGAGTACACTTCGTGAAGTTGATCTCCCTCACGACTATATGATATGCAGTTCTGTAAAAAAAGATGCTCCCGCCGGGGCTTCAAGCGGCTTTTTTACTGAGGGCGTAGCCTATTACACCAAAATGATAGCGATCCCCAAAGAGTGGGAAAATGACGATGTTTTCCTAAAGTTTGACGGAGTCATGATGAATGCCACAGTCGCTGTAAACGGCTGTAAAGTTGCTCTGCAGCACTACGGATACGCTCCCTTTGCTGTAGATATCACGCCGTACGTCTATTTTGGCAGTGACAATCGGGTTACAATAACCGTCAACCCCAGCATGCAGCCAAATTCACGCTGGTACACCGGAGCCGGTATCTTCAGAAGCGTGGAACTTGTCCACTTTCCAAAGATCCACATCTCCAATGACGGAATTTTCGGCTACACTAAAGACATTGAGTATGATTCCGAAGGAAATGCCATCAGGGCATATATCCACACGGAAATTCAGGTGCAGAACAACACATTGGACAATAAGATTGCCCGGGTCAGCGCTTTCCTGACAAAAGACGGCAGCGATGAAGTAATTATCAGCCGCAGCCAGAAGATCCAGGTTAATCCGGCATCAACGGAGACGGCTGTCATCAGCTTTATACTCGATAAGCCCGAGCTCTGGGATGCAGAAAATCCAAATCTCTACAGGCTCCACGGCTCTGTGACAGATCTTGGCACCTTCAGAACACACTTTATTCCCGCAGAAAAGGGAACCTGCGATGAGGCTTTTGTCTTATTCGGCGTAAAAACTGTAACCGCCGATGTTCTGCACGGCCTTAGGATAAACGGCAAAACCGTAAAGCTTAAGGGCGGATGCCTTCATCACGACAACGGAATGCTGGGCGCTGTTTCTTTATATGACCCGGAATTCCGCAAGCTCTCCATTATGAAGGAGATTGGCTTCAACGCCATAAGGACCACTCATAACCCCCCTTCCTCTGCGCTTATGGAGGCCTGCGACCGGATTGGCATGTACGTCTTTGACGAAGCCTTTGATGCCTGGGGAATCATGAAGCAGCCCGGGGACTACAACCAGTTCTTTGATACGGATTGGGAAAAAGACCTTACGGCCTTCATGAAACGTGACCGAAACCACCCGTCAGTTATCATCTGGTCCACCGGTAATGAAATTCCTGAAAGAGGCGGTCTTGGAAACGGCTATACTCTGGCAACACGCCTTGCACGTAAGGCACACAGCCTTGATCCAAGCCGTCCCGTATCCAATGCCATCTGCTCTTATTGGAGCGGCCTTGATGATGAACTGACTGCAGAAAACATGAAAAAGATCATGGGTAATGCTGCATCAGATGCTTCACCTCTGCAAAATGCAGACGGCGGCAAAAATGATACCAGCTGGGAAGAACTCTCAGAAGCCTTCACCAATGACCTGGATATCGTTGGATATAACTACATGGAAAACAAGTATGCTCTTGACCACGAGATGTTCCCGGAGCGCGTGATCCTCGGCTCAGAGAATTACCCCAAGGAAATCGGAATTCGCTGGCCAATGGTCGAATCCACCCCATATGTTATCGGAGATTTCACCTGGACGGCCTTTGATTATATCGGCGAAGCCGGAATTGGAAAGTCTGTCTTCCTTGATGAGGATGATCCCATGCATAAAATAGGCGGCTTTGCTCTGATGTCTCATGGTTCACCCTATCCCTGGCGCCTTGCCAACGATGCGGATGTAGATATTAACGGCCACATCCTTCCACAGGGCGAATATCGTTCAGTGGTCTGGGGAAGCGATAAAACCTGCCTTTATTCCTATGATCCTGCCACTTACGGCAAAAAAGAACTGATCAGCAACTGGGGATTTACCGATATCAGAAAGTCCTGGAACTGGGATGATGCAGAGAATAAGCCTGTTTATGTGGCTGTCTTCTCTAATGCGGACAGTGTTGAACTCTTCTTAAACGGCAGATCGACGGGCATCTGCAGGAAAGGCGAAAGGCTTGTAAGTGACCTGCCCGGGTCATTCCTTTTTGATATAAAGTATGCTCCCGGTACGCTGGAAGCCGTAAGCTACAAGGGAAATGAAGTTATTTCAAAAGACACTCTGGTTACAACAGGTCCTGTCTCCACTATAAAACTTACTGCTGAAAAATCAGAAATTGCTGCTGACGGCCACAGTGTAACCTACGTTCAGGCAGAGCTTCTGGATGCAGACGGAAACCTTGTTCCCGTTGCCGATAACAGGCTTACTGCAGCCGTAAGTGGTGCCGGATTCCTGGCAGCTTTTGGCTCAGCCAATCCGATAACTGCCGAGAACTACACGGAAGGTGCTTTCACAGCCTACAGAGGTCGTGCTGCAGCCATTATCAGAAGCGGCTATACAAGCGGAACCTGTACTTTGACAGTATCAGGTGAAGGCCTTGAAAGCGTAAGCACAAATATAGAAATAAAATAAGTGATCTGCGCTGCAAAGCGCACATAAAAAGCCCGGGAATTTGCTTTTTCAGCTCTCCCGGGCATATTGTTTATCAATTTGAAATTATCACTCTTATCAGTCCATATTCATGACCTGAGAAACTTCGTAAGCATCAAGATACTCACATGCGTAGATTGTGCCGTCCTCTGCGATGAGACCGGGGATTCCGTTTGACTCAAAGTATGTGAGTACAATGTTTCCACCAACAGTTATCTTCTGAACATCACCGATTCCCTTTACTGTAT
>JAILFT010000032.1 GCA_024697425.1 Butyrivibrio sp.
TATGGCATTCCGCTTAAGCTGTCACACACTGTAGTAGATATCGAGGGCAAAGACCACGTGTCAGCCGTTACCATTGCTGAAGTTGGCCCTGACAGAAAGCCCATCCCCGGAACAGAAGAGAGATATACCTGTGATACACTCCTTCTTTCCTGCGGACTTATCCCTGAGAACGAGCTTTCAAGATCTGCAGGCGTTGCAATGAGCCCTGTAACATCAGGTCCTGTTGTTAACGAGTCCCTTGAGACCAATATCCCCGGCGTATTTGCCTGCGGTAATGTTCTTCATGTACATGACCTTGTTGACTATGTATCAGAAGAGGCTAAGAGAGCCGGACAGAATGCTGTTAAGTATATCAATGAAGGCTGCAAGGACGCTGATAACTCAAATGTTATCGAGCTTGCTGCTACAGACGGAGCAAGATATACAGTACCCAGCACCATCAATAAGGACAGAATGGATGACCTTCTCACAGTAAGATTCAGAGTTGGTGATGTTTACAAGAATTCCTTCGTCAGCGTTTACTTCGATGATGAGAGAGTAATGCACAACGAGAAGAGAATCCTTGCTCCCGGCGAGATGGAGCAGATCATTCTCCAGAAGAAGAAACTGGATGAATATCCGAATCTTAAGAAGATAACTGTTAAGATAGAAAAGGAGTGACAAGCTGATGGAAAATAGAGAATTAACATGTATCGGATGTCCCATGGGATGCCTTCTTACAGTTACTTTGGACAACGGAGAGGTTACTGAGGTAAAGGGTAATACCTGCGCCAAGGGTGACATCTATGCAAGAAAAGAAGTTGTAAATCCTACCAGGATCGTTACCAGCACCGTTAAGATTGTTGGCGGCGACAAGGAGAGAGTTTCCGTTAAGACAGCCAACGATATACCCAAGAGCAAGATTTTTGAGGTTATGAAGGATATCGATGCTGCAGTAGTGAAGGCACCTGCAAAGATCGGTGATGTTCTTGTTGAGAATGTAGCCGGCACAGGTGTTAACGTAATAGCTACAAGAAACGTAGACGCAGTCTGAACGAAAAGGTTTAAGTTTTTTTGTAAAAGCTGTTGCATAATCTGATTAATGGTATTAGAATACAAGGTGTACTAGTTGTGTTAGTACACCTTGTATTTTTGTGTAGAGCACTTAGTAATTGGAGGCATACATGAATCTAATCGATTATCAGGACAGCAGACCTATTTACGAACAGATTGTGGAAAATTTCAAAATGCAGATGTATAAGGGGATACTGCAGGAGGGAGATCAGATGCCCTCGGTGAGAAGTCTTGCCGTGGAACTTTCCACCAATCCCAATACGGTTCAGAAAGCCTATGCGGAGCTTGAACGACAGGGGTTCATTTATACCGTCAAGGGCAGAGGAAACTTTGTCAAAGGCAACGAACTTCTTGTAGAGGACAAGAAGAATGAACTGATATCCAGGATAGTGGAGCTTTTCAAGGAAGCTAACGAGATAGGTCTTTCCATCGATGAACTGGTAGAGGAAATTAAGAAACATATTCAGCAATTCTCTGATTTGGGAAGTGCTGCAGAGGGAAAAAGGGGAGGAAAGGCATGATTGAATTACTGGATCTTGAAAAATCATTTGACGACATAAAAGCTGTCAATCGTGTTTCACTTAACATCCTTGACGGCGAGGTTTTTGGCCTGGTGGGAACCAACGGGGCAGGTAAGAGTACTATCTTAAGGATCATCTCCGGAGTAATAAGGCCGGATGCAGGTATTGTTCTTGTGGACAAAAGACCTGTCTACGACAATCCCGATGTTAAGAAGGATATCTTTTACATATCCGATGAGCAGTATTTCCTTCCTAACAGCACTCCTTCGGAAATGGCCAACTTCTATGAGAATATCTATCCCGGCTTTGACAAGCTGAGATTCCATAAGATGTGCACCGGTTTTGGCCTTGATACCAATAGGAGGATCAGCACATTTTCAAAGGGAATGAAAAAACAGCTTTCGGTTCTCCTTGGAGTCTGCGCAGGAACCAAATATCTTTTGTGCGATGAGACCTTTGACGGACTTGATCCTGTTATGAGGCAGGCTGTTAAGAGTATCTTTGCGGCCGAGATGTCAGACAGGGGACTGACACCCATTATTGCATCTCATAACTTAAGGGAGCTTGAAGACATCTGCGATCACATCGGTCTTCTTCATCAGGGTGGAGTTATCCTGTCTGAAGATATTGAAGATATGAAGATCAGGATGCAGAAGGTCCAGTGCGTGTTTAACAATAAAGAAGATGAAGAAAAAGCTCTGGAGGGTCTTAATATTCTTGTTCATGAGACAAGAGGAAGACTTCACACCATCACAATAAGAGGTGAGAGAGAAGAGATAGAGGCAGCATTCAAACGTGGAAATCCTTTGTTCTTCGAAGTACTTGCACTTTCCCTTGAAGAGATCTTTATCAGTGAAACGGAGGTAGTTGGGTATGACATCCGCAAATTTGTCCTTGGGTGATAAACTTAAAAATCACAGAACTTACATTAACAGAACCCTCTGGACCTATCTGATCGCACTTCCTGTTCTTGCGGCATATATGATCCTTGGCGTGATCATGATGGTATCAAGAGCCATCAACTATGCTGCGGTTTATAACCAGAGTGCAGAGGTCCTTAAACTTGAAAAGCTTAAGGCTGTAACAAGGGTCCTTGGAATGGAACAGCTGGGCTGGGTCATTGTTATTGCAATTGCTGTTATGTTCGCGATACAGAGTTTTTCCTATGTGTTCAGCCAGAGCCAGATGGACTTCTATTACAGTCAGCCCACCACCAGAAGAGGCAGGATATATAGGAATTATCGGAACTCCATGAGTACCTTCATGATCATGTATGTGGGACTTGAAATCATAACCATTATCATTGCGGCTGCAATGGGAGCTGTTAACGGCTATTCTCTGCTTATGATGCTTATCGAGACAGTCAGGGTATTTATTCTGTTCTTTGCGTTTTATAACATTACTTTCCTGGCTGTTATGCTCAGTGGATCCCTTCCCATAGCAATAATACTCACAGGTTGTTTTACCTTTGTATCGATGATCATTGCAGGACTTATTGATTTCTACAAGGAAATCTTCTATGCAACCTACAGCAACCTGGCAGCTACCAATGTTCACCTGGCACCATTTTGGGACAGAGTCCATTCCACTACTCTTTTGTATCAGTATATGCAAAATAACGAGCATTTCTTCGGAATGAGTAATATTAAGGAACTTCTGGGTATTACAGTTCCCGATGATCTTGATATGCTTATTACCGGCATTATTGCTCTTGTGTTTGCTGTCATTTTCGCAAGGATACGTAAGACAGAGTGGGCAGGTAAGAGCATTGCACTAAGGCCTTTCAGATGGATAGTCAAGATTGTTGTATGCTTCATAGCAGGCCTTGGAAGCGGACTTGTCGTTTACTACATTTACAATGCAGTGTGGAACCAGAAGCTGTTTACAATGATGTGCATTATCATGCTTCTTGCCACCTTTGTAACAGGATGTATCGTGGAGGTAATACTTGAAGGGAATATAAGAAGATTCTTCAAGGGAATTGCCCAGACTGTAATGGCTATGGCTTTTGTGCTTCTCACCTTCGTGATTATGAGGGGAGACCTTCTTGGCTATGACAGCTATGTCCCTGCCAAAGCTAAGGTAAAGAGCTGTGCAATTGTAGACGGAGTATATGATTACAACTTTTACTCCTATTACATGAACTATAACGACCTGGCTGATAACAACATGGAGATCACCGATATCGATAATTTCCTTACCGTTGCAAGAGCCGGTATGGTCACCAGAAAAGCTGAGTCCAAACTTGAAGGGGAGGACAGATATGACTCCCTCGGATATAATATGACCATATTGTATCGCTTAAACAGCGGAAGAGAAGTTTACAGACGCATTACTGTTCCGTACAATGATGTGGATGATGCCCTTGCAAAGATCATCGACAGTGATGAGTACAAGACCGGACATTTCCCTGTATTTAACGATGACAGCTTAAGAGATAGGGACGCTACCGGCAATTCTCATGAACTTAGATTTTCCGCATTGGGTGAGAGCAAGGATACCAGAAACTTTGACTATTCAGAATTCAGCGATGCTTTGAGAAAAGACATATTGGAGAATTACAGCTTTGAATATGCCAAGAACAATCACGCTGTGGGTTCCATTGAATATCACAATGACGGAAACAGGTATGTTGGTCTGGACATCAATATTTACGACAATTATACCTATACCTTCGACCTTCTGAAGAAGTATGATATCTATATTGATCCTAAGCTGGACATGGATAATATCAAGGAGATAAGAGTTACGAATTACTATCCCGGCCATGACCTGGAGACAGAGTCCATAAATGATATTGACAGCAACATAAACAGCAAGGATATGATTTATACTGATGAGGAACAAATTGCCAAAATCCTTGAATCAAGCGCTTGCGGCGATTATTATAATCAGTGGCAGGACTATGATAAGGTCTACAACGGACAGTACAATATCGAGATCTTCACAAATTCCGGAAACAGAAATTCATCACCGGTTTATTACACATTCTATAAGGGAAAGGTTCCTGATTTTGTTAAAGAGGATACAAATTAAAAAAATAAAAAATCTGTCGGCGAACCAGAGGAAGAGCCTGCTGACCTGGCTCTTCCTGGCACCGTCCCTTCTGGGTGTGCTTTTGTTTTATGTGGCTCCGTTTTTTGTGGTTATTTATTATTCACTTATTAACAACCCGATCCAGAAAAGATTTGTAGGATTTACCAACTTCATAAATGTGTGGAACAATGAAGCATTCAGAATGGCGGGACGCAACTCCCTCATATTCTCGTTCATAGCAGTCCCGCTTGCGGTGCTTCTTTCTCTGTTCCTGGCGGCTGTGATGGAATCCAGGATACCCGGAAAGAGCTATTTCCGTACCTTTTTCCTGAGCCCCCTGATGGTTCCTACGGCATCAATAGTTCTTATCTGGCAGGTGCTTTTTCACTACAACGGGCTTGTTAACAACGTACTTATGAAGTTTGGATTTCTAAAGACCGACTGGCTTAAATCCGATTACGCTCCGGTGGTCATAGTAATACTTTTCCTTTGGAAGAACCTGGGCTACAACATGATCCTTTTCATGGCTGCCCTGTCCAGTATTCCCAAGGACCTTTTGGAAGTGGCGGCCCTTGAGCACGCCAACAAATTACAGGTATTCTGGTATGTAAAACTCAGATATATGTCATCAACGGTGCTGTTTGTGACTATCATGTCCGTCATCAATTCCTTTAAGGTATTCAGGGAAGTATATCTGATGACGGGAGATTATCCCTATAACAGCCTGTATATACTGCAGCATTTCATGAACAATACCTTTGCTTCCCTGGATTATCAGAAGCTTTCTGCTGCAGCTATTATCATGTTTATTGTGGTAACCTTCCTTGTTCTTATTATGTTCAGGGTTGAGAATTTCTATGGAAAAGATGTAGAGGGGTGAGTATGGACATGAGAGTAGGAGACGACATACTCCTCCGAAGAAAAAAGAAAAAGAAAATAATCAGCGATACGAAGACTGCGCTGGTAACAGCGGCAGCGGTGGTATTTGCAGTACTGTTCCTGGCTCCTATAATACTGACCTTCACAAATTCCTTTATGTCGGCATCAGAGATTTCCGCCAATTACGGCAGCATCTTCGAAAAGACCGACAAGGGAGCCAAGGTTTTCATTTCAAAGACCGTGAACCTTAAGTTCATTCCGGATATTGTAAGCTTTACCCAGTACTACACGGTACTTTTAAAGAGTCCGGAATACCTCCTTAAATTCTGGAACTCCGTTGTTTATGTAGTGCCCATAGTTGTGGTACAACTTGTGGTGGCGGTGCTTGCGGCCTACGGATTTTCCAGATACGACGGCAAGTTGAAAAGAGCTATCTTTTTTGCATATATAATAATCATGCTGATGCCTTACCAGGTAACGCTGGTGCCCAACTTCCTTGTATCAAGGGCTATAGGTACCTACGATACGATATGGGCCATCCTGCTTCCGGGATTCTTTTCGCCCTTTGCGGTATATCTTTTGACCAAATTTATGAAGAGAATACCCACGGAGGTTGTGGAGGCGGCATCCATAGACGGGGCCAACGAATGGATGATCTTCTCGAGGATCAACATGCCCCTGGTAAAGGGAGGAATAGCCTCCATTGCAATTCTTATATTTTTTGATTACTGGAACATGGTAGAGCAGCCGCTGATTCTTTTATCGGATACGGATATGCATCCGCTTTCGGTATTCCTGTCCAGGATAAACACAGGGGAGATAAGCCTGGCATTTGCGGTTGCTGTAATATATCTGATCCCGCCGCTTCTGATATTCCTGTACGGCGAGGATTATCTGGTAGAGGGAATCTCATACCAGGGTGGAATTAAAGGTTAATTAAGGGAGAGAGAAACATGTCGGAATTAATGGTTAACGATGAGAACACACAGGTTGTGGAAAAAGAGTCTTCAGGGGGAGATAAGAAACCTGCAAACAGGAAGGACATGGTCAAAAATGTGGCCATCGGCTTTTTGTCTGTGATGCTTATTCTTACTTTCTTTTCCAACACCATCATGAATTATTCACTGCCCCAGGTGGCAACCCAGCAGATCATGGGAGGCTCCATCAGCCCTCAGATAAGGGGAACCGGAACCATAGAGGCGGACGATCCATACAACGTATCCGTAAACGAGACCAGGAAGATTTCTGCGGTTGCGGTTAAGGAAGGTGCTCATGTGGAGATCGGCGATGTCATCTATTATCTTGAGGACAGGGAATCCACTGAACTTGCAGACGCCAGAGAAAAGCTTGATACCATGGAGCTTGCTTATGAGCAGTCTCTTTTCTCGGGAAACGTACCCAACAATGTTATCTCCAATGTAAGGGCAGGCCGCAATACTTCCTATGACACCTACCAGGCGGAGCTTGCGGATGCCACCAGCAGATACGACAACGCTCTTAACGAGGACAATGCCGTTCAGGCCCAGATAGATTATCTTACAGGTAAAAAGAGCTATGACACAGCCGGGATCGGATATGACGCATTAACTCCCGACTATCAGCTGGCTCTCGGCAATCTCACCGAGGAACAGAGGGCAGAGCTGGAAAAAGATAAGTCTCAGCTTGGAACCTACGGATCACAGCAGGGTCTTTCCTATGACCAGAAGCTTTCACTTCTGCAGCAGGAGAAGGCTAAGACTGCGGCAGCTTTAAAGGATGCCGAGACTGCCAAGGAGAAGCTTCTTACCAGCATCAATACAGAAATAGCTCTTTGCCAGCAGAGGGACAATATTGCCAAACAGAGAGAGAAGATTGCCAAGCTTGAAGCGGAGTCAGTGGGTGCGTCTGTTAAAGCCCCCGTTGCAGGCGTTATCTCAAGCCTTTCAAAGGTTGCGGGAGAATCCACCAATGCAGATGAGACTCTTGCAGTTATCCAGGTTGACGGCAAAGATATGGCTGTCAGCTTCTCGGTAACAAATGCTCAGGCACAGAAGCTTAAAGTAGGTGATCATGCAAGACCTCAGAACGAGTGGATGTACAGTGAGGATTTCAAGGCAACTCTTTCTTCCATCAAGAACGATAAGGCGGATCCTTCCAACAAAAAGCTTCTTACCTTTAAGATTGAAAGCACCGAGGTTGCTCCCGGACAGAGTATAAATCTGGTGATCGGTGAGAGAAGCGTAGATTACGATCTTGTTGTTCCTAACAGTGCCATCAAGACAGACAGTAACGGCAAGTTTATCCTTGTTGTAACCAGCAAGTCCAGTCCTCTCGGAAACAGATACATTGTATCCAGAGTGGATGCCACTGTAACAGCTCAGGACGACACCAATTCGGCAATTTCCGCTTCGGTAAACGGCGATGAATTTGTGGTTACAACATCTACAGCAATGATAAAGGCAGGAGATCAGGTAAGGCTGGCTAATCAGTAATGAAGATAAGTTTTGAACCCAACAAAGAATTAAAAAAATATAAGAAGCAGTTCATGATGGCCGGTATCTGCGTCGGACTTCTTTTGATTGCACTGATCCTTAGGATGATCTCAGGTTCCATTATAGGAAAGCTTCCGGATGAGCTTATGGCGGACAGGTGGTCTAAGGAAAGACGCATGGCTCAGGTGAGCCTTTTTGTCACCGAGGACAGGGCAGTTGATGAAAATGAAATGAAGCGCTTTGAATATCAGCTGAAGAAAAAACTAACGGATGAGGGTGTATCTGATGACGAGGACGATGATATAAGCAATCTCTATACCATCTGTTACAGCGCCCAGGGAACGATTGATATAAGCTTTGAAAACAGGACTGCAGAGAACGTAGCTGCAATAGGTGTGGGAGGAGATTTCTTCCTTTTCCATCCCTTTACACTGATCTCGGGATCATATTTCTTTGCGGATGACCTGATGAAGGATCATATAGTCATAGATGAGGACATGGCGTGGCAGCTGTTCGGGTCTTCAGACATCATTGGGCAGTGTGTGACCATAGGAGGAGTTCCTCACTACATATCCGGAGTTGTAAAGCGCGAAGACGGAAGAATGCAGAAGGCTGCAGGACTTGATAAGAGCTATATTTATCTGTCCTATGACAGTCTCTCCAAATATGGCACGATCCTCAGCGGAAGAACAGTTGATGGGCCGGGCTCGGAAGACGGAACAACCCAGGAAGCCGGGGGAATAAACTGCATACAGGTTGTATGCCCCAATCCCGTTGACGGCTCCGCAGCACTTATATGCAGGGAGTGCCTTGGTTTAGATGATAACAGCGTGTCTGTCATTGATAATACAGACAGATTTTCTTTTACAGCTCTTTTGAAGGTGCTCAGACAGACCGGTACCAGGAGCATGTGGGGAAAAGCCATTTACTACCCATACTGGGAAAATATTGCAAGAGGCTGGGAGGATTCGCTGGCAGCTCTTTTGCTGGGAAGAATGATCTGTATCATAGCGGTGGCGATTATCGCGGCAGTTAATACAGTAAACGCCTATAGGAACAAGAAATGGACTGTGAGGGGCGTGGCAAGATACATAGCAGATAAAAAGTATGACTTCGAAGCTGAAAGACAGAAAAAGAAGCTTGATGAAGGAGAGGAGACATTATGAGGAAAAGGAATGGGATATTAAGGAAAGGAATGGCAATTGTACTTGAAGCGGTTCTGATTGCAGGAACAATCGCAGGCTGCGGCAAGAGCAAAAGCGACGATGACAGCTTTATCAATCAGGCCACGAAGTCTTCAAAGGACTACGTGTTTAGGGCCGAAAGGATTGAGAGTCTTCCGGAGGCTGATTACAATTCCCTGAAAAGGGTAGGGGACAGGATCTATACTGCAACCTACGGTGACGGCGGATTTTTTGATGTGTATTCATTCAATCCCGACGGAAGTGATGTTCAGTCACTGAGATTTACTCAGAAGGATAATGAGAGCTATGGCAGCTGGTCTTATGACACTGAAGGCAATATGTACTGCATTCATTATGTTTATGACTGGAGCGACATGGAGGACGGAGATGTGATCCTCTATGAAACCGAGGACGGAGAAGCGGCTTCAATCACCGAGAATGAAGCACCGGCAACTGAGGATGCTTCTTCCGAGGAGGCTCCCTCTGAGGATGTTACTGAGGCAGAGACAGAAGATGCAAATTCCAAGAAGGTTGTAGATACCGATCCTGAAGCTCCCTCTGAAGGCGAAGAACCTGAGGGTGATTTTGCTGAGACTGACGGGGACAAGAGATACTTAAAGAAGTTCGACAAAACAGGTAAAGAGGTATTCAGCATTGATCTTGCCGAATACAGCTCTCCCGATGAGGACGATTACTATGTATACAGCATGCTGTATACCAAGGACTACGGCATTCTCCTTACTTCAAACCACGGCATTGAAACCCTTGACGAGAACAGTCTTACGATCAAGACTCTGGTGGATATTACCGATAGGTCCAGCGAGTTTTATGACAGAAACATTAACCTCTATGAAGGCGCTAATGGCAAATACTTTATTTCTTCCTGGGGCGATAAGGGAATTGAATTCAGAACCTACGATCCGGCTACAAATAAGTTCGGTGAAATCTCAAACGCTTTTAAGAGCTACAATGAATACTCCTTCTTCCCCGGAGATGGCTATGATATCTACGTTTCCCAGAATGACGGCTTCTACGGATATGATGCTGCATCAGACACAGCGGTTAAGCTTCTTGATTACATGGACTCAGACCTTGGAATCAGCTTCTCAACAAGCAGCGCTGTAGCCCTCAGCCCAGAGGAATTTATAGCCAATATCCCGGATGAAGAGTATAACTATACCCTTTACAGACTTACCAAGATTCCTGCAGACCAGGTCAAGGACAAAAAGGTGATCACCCTTGCCGGAAGCTATGTCAATTATGACATAAGAAGAAAGGCCAGCACCTTTAACCAGGAGAATGATGAGTACAGGATCAAGATCATTGATTACTCATCCCTTGATAACGATGAGGACTGGAATGCCGGAAGAACCCAGATGAACCTTGATATCGTATCGGGAAATACTCCTGATATCATGATCTTTGATTCTCAGGATTCACTTAACTCCTATATCAACAAGGGACTGTTTGCAGATCTTAATCAGTTCGTTCAGAACGATCCTGTCCTTAAGGATGAGAAGTTCGTTGATAATGTAATAAATGCTCTTTCCGTAAACGGTAAGCTTTATCAGCTGCCTGAGAGCTTCTACATCGAAAGTGTTGCAACTAAGACCAGGTATCTTGAAGGCAAGAACAGTCTTACCATCAAGGACTGCACTGACATCATCGAAAAAACCGGTGTAGAATATGCAATGTCCTTTGGGCTTGCACCGAAGGAACTGATGCTTACACAGGGTCTTGCTTCTTCAGGAAGAAGCTATATTGACTGGGAAAAGAAATCCTGCAACTTTGACAGTGATGAATTCATAGAGTTTCTGGAGTTTGTAAATAAGTTCCCGGATGAGATCAAGGAAAGTCAATGGGATTCCTACAAGCAGACCTGCTACAGAGACGGCACAGCTGTTTTCTCAAACGCATATATCTACAGCTTCAAGTCCTACAAGAGGCTTGAGGCCGGTGAATTCGGTGAGCCCATAACCATGGTTGGCTATCCCAATAATCTTGGAGTTAACTGCTCCATGATCTGTGCAAACGACAGATTTACTATCAGCTCCCAGTCCAAGAACGCCGAAGGAGCATGGCAGTTTGTAAGGCAGTTCTTCCTTCCTGAAGCTCAGGATAAGATTGAATATAACTTCCCTATCCTTCAGAGCAGCTTTGATAAGATGGGAGAGAAGGCCCTTGAAAGAGACTACTACATTGATGACGAAGGCAAGAAGCAGTATCAGGACGATACATATTATCTTGGGGATACCGAGATAGTGATCGACCCTCTTACAAAGGATGAGCTTGAGAAGGTAAAGAACTTCATCTACAGCGTGGAAAATGTAGCAGACTATAACACCAGTGTTTACAACATAATTAACGAAGAGGTATCCGCATACTTCAGCGGTCAGAAGACGGCAAAAGAGGTAGCTCAGATCATCCAGAGCAGAGTATCCATCTACGTTAACGAGAACAGCTGATGATATAAGTTATTACACAAAACTAAAATAAGAGCATAAACCCTCTTTATCGGCCTTGCCGGTAGGGAGGGTTTTGTTTCTGTTAACATTGGTTAAAATGTTAACCTAAAAATCGTGGATTTTGTGCAATTGACAACATTACAGAGTGGAAAATATAATATCCTTAGTTTTGTTTGATGAATAAGTGCATCAATAAAGCTAATGTAACTGTCAATTTGTATGGATGAATTCTATCCATACCACACAACTATGATTTATTAGGAGGGTACATGAGAAAGTTAAAGTTGTGGCAAAGGGGGCTGGCATCTGCAGGACTTAGCCTGTCTATTTTTTTGAGCTCATTCGGTAACGTTACCGGAGTTATGGCAGCTGAAGTGGCAGATGACACTACTGCAATTGAAACGCAGGAGGAAGAGAACGAATCAGACGAAAGTGGCGAGGGAAGCGTCAAAAACGCTGAAAGCCAGGAAAATACTGATGCTGAAAAAGCCGATGAAAGTAAAGAGAAGGTAGAAGAAGAAAAAGGCGAGGAGAAGAAAGAGGAGACAGAAAAAACCGAAAACGATTCCGCTTTAGAGACTGAAAACGATTCCGAAAATGAGTCCGAAGATGAGTCTGAAGAAGACCTGGAAGAAGATCTTACTTCTCCTGTTAATGCGAAGGCTGTTACTGTTACTGCAGCAGAAGCAAAGACTCTTTCTACACATAAGGCTTCAAGAGAGCAGAAGGCTGCTGACAATGCAGCTGTTACAAGAGACAACATTCATGACGGAGCAATTCTCCAGGCATTTTGCTGGAGCTTTAATACAATAGCAGAAAACATGGCAGACATTGCCGATGCAGGATATACAGCTGTTCAGACATCACCTATCAATGAATGTCTTGACACAGATCCCGGCAAGAACCTTCACGGTCCTAACGGAATGTGGTATTACCACTATCAGCCCACTGACTGGGTTATCGGTAACTATCAGCTGGGAACCAGAGATGAATTCAAGCACATGTGCGATGTTGCGGATGAGTACGGTATCGCAGTCATCGTAGATATTCTTCCCAACCACACAACACCTACACTTGGTGAGGTATCACAGGATCTTATCGATGCTGCCGGCGGAACAGAGAACCTCTATCATACAACAGGTATGACAGGCGGCGGATATACAGACAGACTTGAGCTTACCTACTATCAGATGGGTGGACTTCCTGATGTTGATACAGAGAATATCAGCTTCCAGGAGTATTTCTACGAGTTCCTGAAGGATTGTGTATATCTTGGTGCAGACGGCTTCAGAATGGATACAGCCAAGCACATTTCCCTTCCTGATGATCCTGTTCCTGCTTCTTATACAGATACAGACAGAAATACCTTCTATCCTCATATGAGGGATGCTCTTAACGAGTATTCAACAGAGGTAGGATCAAAGAGCTATGATGATCTGTTTGTATACGGTGAAGTTCTTCAGGGAACAAACGACAGACTTGCCGGATATCAGGAGTATATCGGCGGAACCACAGCCAGCAACTATGGCTCAAGCCTTCGTTCAGCTCTTGCCAGCGGCAACCTTTCAGTAAACAAGATCAGCGATTACCAGATCTATGATGAGACAATAAATGGAAGAACATATACTGCTGACCCTGAGAAGCTCATTACCTGGGTTGAGTCTCATGATAACTACATGAATGACGGTGAGAGCAGCTGGAAGTCCATAAGCGATGATCAGATCATTCTTGGATGGTCTTTTATTGGAGCAAGAAAAGCAGGAACACCTCTGTTCTTCAGCAGACCCAATAACAGCTCTGTAGACAATCCTTACGGAGACAACCTCATCGGTGAGGCCGGAAGCGACATCTATAAGGCTCCTGAAGTTAAGGCTGTTAACAATTTCCGCAGACAGATGCTTGATGCTGATGAGTACATCACAAATCCCGGCGGAAACATTCAGACCGTTATGGTTGAAAGAAAGGGCGAAAATGTACAGGGTGCTGTAATCATCAACAGCTCACTTTCAAGAACAACCATCAATGCAGAGACTGTTCTTGAAGATGGCACATATTCCGATATGGTTGAGGGAAGCGATGACATCTTCCTTGTAAAGGACGGAATTATCTATGGAAGCCTTGATGGAAGATCTGTAGCAGTTCTTTCTGAGAAGAATGATGGAACAGGTACAGTAGTTTCTTTCTACAATGCAGATAACTGGGACAATGTAACAGCAAGAGTAGACGGAGAAACTCTTTCTACAGTAAATGATAATGACGGATGGTACTGGGTAACAGTACTTGATGATGAGTTTGAAATCACATTTGAAAACAGTGACGCAAGTAAGGTTTCACCTGCATATAAGGTTTCTCCTTCAACAGGAACTTTTGCGGCACTTGGCTCTGATGAGCTTTACTTCTCCAAGAAAGAGGCAGAGGAAGCTATTGGAATCTTCACATCCCCTGTTTACTTCTTTGGAACTGAAGGCTGGCAGATTGTTAATGCATACGGATGGCTTTCAGACGGAACACAGATCTTTGGCGGATGGCCCGGCAGCGCTGCAGTAAATGAAGGCGAAGGCTGGTGGCGCGCTGATGTAAAGACCAAGGGTGAACCTGATTCCTTCAACGTAATCTTCAATAACGGTGACGGAATACAGACTGTAAATATCGAGGGAATCACTCCAGAGAGCAAAGATATCTATTTTGCGGTTGATGCAGAGAAGTCAAGCGGTCAGCTCATTGTTGACAGATATACATCAAAAGAGGCCGCTGAGGAAGCACTTGGAGTATCAGGCAGCTTCACAACAGCATATTTTTATAACACAGAGGGCTGGGAGAAGGTATGCGCATACACCTGGGGCGCAGCATCTTTAGGAGAATGGCCCGGAACAGAGATGACTCAGGAGGAAGATGGCTGGTACAAGATTGTTGTTCCCGCCGGTGCAAGCGAAGACCTCAACATCATCTTCAACAACGGCAACAATGGTAAGCAGACCAATGATATGAAGATCACCAACATGAAGTACAGATTCTTCCTTCATAACGGACTGGCTTATCAGCAGTACGGCTCCAAGAAGGACGCTCTTGCAGCAATTGCCGAGGCCGGAGAAGTAACATATACAACTGTTTATTTCTATAACGAGAAGGAAGAAGAAGAATCCTGGCAGAATGTTGCCCTTTATGTATACGGCGGAGCAAACGGTGAGTACAACAACCTTACAGGCGGATGGCCCGGAGCTACCATGGTTCGCGAAGAGGGTACAAACTGGTACAGCGCCGAGGTTCCCACAGCAGCTATTGAGTCAGGTACTCTTACCTACATCTTCAATAACAACGGCGGTGGTGAGCAGCTTTCAGATAACAAAAATGTAACAGTTGAAAAGAGCTATTTCACAACCAGCAGCACAGATGGCTTTGGAAGCAAAGAAGAAGTTCTTACATTCCTTGGCATCACAACAGAAGATCCTACAGAACCTACAGACCCTACAGACCCTCAGGATCCTACAGATCCCGGTGAGGTCGAGCCTACAGATCCCACAGATCCTACAGATCCAGGCGAAGTCGTAGAGCCTGAGGATCCTACAAATCCTACAGATCCTGACGAACCCGATCAGCCTTCAGAGCCCGACAAGCCTTCCTATGATCCTACACCTATCATCAACATCATTGTACCTGTTGTTAAGGTGGTTAAGAAGGTTGTTGCAGTGGTTACAAGCATCTTAAGAAGACTGTTCTGGTGGTAATCAGATCACAGATTTATATAAGATAATGAATCTGTAACAGATAACGGAAAATGAATTATGCCGTCACGAAAAGATTTATCAATTTTCGTGGCGGCATTTTTATGCGTCTTTATTGCTGTATTTTTCTGCGAATACCCTTGAAATCGGTGTAAAATATACATATGCAGAGATGTTGATATAAATTATGGCAAGTTTAATGATGATCGTTGATTTATTCATCAGTAATAAGATCTTCAGTAAGAGAAGTAAACTCTTTTGTATGAACGGAGGATAGATGATGGTTCTTTTCATAGATTCATGTGTAAGAGACGATTCCAGAACCAGGAAGCTTTCTGAGGCACTTTTATCTAAGCTGGGCGGAGAAGTAAAAAGAGTTCCCCTTAAAGACATTGCTTTTCAGGTATCCGACCAATCCTTTCTGAAGAAAAGAGATGAGCTTATCGCAAAAAGACAGTTTGATTATGAGATGTTTGCACAGGCAAGAGATTTTGCACAGGCTGATACAATAGTCATTGCAGCGCCTTATTGGGACCTTTCCTTTCCTGCGATGTTAAAGCAATATATAGAGAATATAAATGTCCTTGGGATAACCTTTGAATACACTCCCGATGGCTTTCCCAAAGGGCTTTGCAGGGCAGGCAAGCTTTACTACGTGATGACTGCAGGCGGCGGTTACGTTCCTGAACAATATGGCTTTGGCTACATAAAAGAACTGGCGCAGAGCTTCTACGGAATCAAGGACGTTAAGCTCATAAAGGCAACAGGCCTGGACATTTACGGAGCTGATGAAGAATCTATCATGAAAGAAGCCATGGAAGAAATTGAAAGGATTTGAAAGAGACCTGAAAAAATAGTTGAAAAAAGATTTGAAAATAGGAATTGAAACAGGATTTTAGTAAAGGATTTGAAAAGAGCCTAATAGAATGAATCCCTTTTTACACATGTGTTGGTAAAAGAAGCAACCAGTCAGACTTACATTTGGTAGTTTGATAGATAATAGCGGTTGGATTACAAGATTTCGATGATTTCTACAAGGTGCATCCGCCGCATTTGTCTGTAATGAGCTTTTGCGGCGGTAAATTCAGTTGCTTACAATAGCGTGAAAGAAAAGAATAAATGTATTATTTGTTTCAGTACATTTTTATGGGAGGAATAGGGCTGTTGGAGTTATAATGGATGTACCTGATTCAGAGGAATTTTTTTTATAGGAAAAAAGCTTTCGTTTATTACATCCAGTATCATGGGAATACCAAGAAAATGTTGGATGTCATTACACTTTTTGATAAGGATGTTACGCTATGTTTTTTATCATGGGAATTACAGATGGCAGGAAGGACTTTTCTTTTAACCAGCTTGTGACTTGCGCTATCTGCGGGAAGTATGGACGATTCAACGTGTTCATGACTTATACAGTCTTGTCGCTTTTCTTCATTCCGACTTTCAAGTGGAACAAGCACTATTACGTGCAGACGAGCTGCTGTGGAACAGTTTACGAGCTTGATCCGGAGATTGGTAGAGTTATTGCCAGGGGTGAAGATGTAGAGATTCAGCAGAATCATCTGACGAGAGTGATGAATGGCAGAGGTTTTACTGCAGGATATAAGAAATGCAGACAGTGCGGATATGAGACGGCAGAGGATTTTGATTTCTGTCCAAAGTGTGGAACGAGATTTTAAGGTATGGATTTTTTAGATGAGAGAATGAACTTACCGATCCAGGGAGTAAGAATTGACTGGGATAGGATAGATGGGGATAGTTACCTTCGCAAGATAGAGGCTATCAAAGGGCTTGACTATCTTTCATTTAACAATAATATAACGATATTTGTCGGAGAAAATGGTAGTGGAAAGTCCACTATGCTTGAAGCAATTGCGGTAAGCTATGGTTTTAATCCTGAAGGCGGAACCAGGAATTACAGCTTTTCAACGTACGATTCACATTCTGAATTATGCGATGCCATCAAGCTTTCCAGAGGAATCAGAAAGCCGAAATGGGGTTATTTCCTGAGAGCAGAGAGCTTTTATAACGTGGCTACAGCTGAGGAAATGTACGCCAAAGAGGATCCGAGAGGCAGGCAGGAACATTTTCATGAGAGATCACATGGGGAAAGCTTTCTGCAGCTTGTACAGTCCAATTTCCAAGGCAATGAATTATATCTTTTGGACGAGCCGGAGGCTGCATTGTCTCCACAGAGACAGCTGACTCTTTTATTGGAGATTGTAAACTGTGCAAAAGAGGATTCGCAGTTCATCATGGTAACACACTCACCGATTCTGTTGGGAATCCCGGGAGCGGAGATACTAAGCTTTGATGAAGGGCAGATTCATCCAATTGATTATGAGGATACTGACAGTTATCAGATAACAAAGATGTTCATCGAGAATAAGGAGCAGCTTTTAAAGAGGCTGTTGAGCGATGATGGAATTGATAGCTAGCATTTCAGACAGTTTGAGAAATAAGGAGGGAAAAGCAATGCAGTTTTTAGTTAAGGCATACGATGGAAAAGGAATGTTGGATAAGAGAATGGAAGTGCGTCCAAGACATCTTGAAGGCATGAGCAAGCTTAGCGACCACATAATTTGTGCAGGCGGACTGCTTGATGATGAGGGCAAGATGCGGGGCTCTGCGCTGATAATGGAGTTTGATAGCCGCAAGGAGCTTGACGATTATCTTGAGAATGAACCTTACGTTCTTGAGAAGGTCTGGGAAAAGATTGAGGTTGATCCTATCAATGTGGTTATTGCAAATGGAATATAAAAACATGCAACTTACTCTTGCAATTGCCACGGAATTTCACTAGAATAGAGAAGTGGTGCAGGATTAGTACATCGGTAGTATGCTAGCTTCCCAAGCTGAAGAGGCGGGTTCGACTCCCGTATCCTGCTTTACGTAAGCAATGCAAAAAGGGCTCCATAGCTACGAAAATCATGTTTACATGATTTTGTAGCTATGGAGCCCTTTTTATACTGCGCGCCAGCGCGGCTTGTGATTGCGCAAGCAATCACAAGATGCATTGCGGAGTGATGTGATGAACTGCGCGCCAGCGCGGCTTGGGATCGCGTCAGCGATTCCGAGATGCATTGCGTGCTTATGCGGCTATTGGCGCGATATTTTAGCCCCGACCTTTTAAGGCACGAACCTTCTAAGGCATCTGCCCGGAAATGCGCAGTTCTCGGACGAGGACGATGATTTTCAAAACGAAGAAAGCTGCAAATGCCGATTTCTTTGAGCAACGTCGAAATGAGGCATTTGCAGCTAAATGAGTTTTAGAAAATCACGACGCAGACGAACACAAGCATTACCGGGCAGATGTCCGTAGGTCAGGCGTTAAAAGGTGGTTGATCCCCTCTTGATGAGTTCGCCGGAGAAGATGGTCTTCTGGGGCATCTCGTTGGAGGTAAGTGTTCCGATAAGAGTCTTTACCAGCTGAGTGCACATATCTTCAAGTCTGTTATCAATGGAAGAAAGTTCGGGCTCACTGCAGTGGGAGAGGATTGAGTTGTTGTAACCGATGATCTGTAATTGTGAGGGAACCTTGATATGGTTGGCTCTTGCAAAGTTCATGGAGCCTACCGCAAGGAAATCATCACTGGTTACAATTCCGTCAAACTTAAGTCCCTTGTTATAAAGACCTTCCACAAAATTCTTGACACCGTCGATATCTTCATGACTTCCCTTAAAGCACTGCTGAAGCTGCTTCTTTAAAGGAATGTCATTGGTAAGAAGCGCATTCTGGAATCCTGCGAGCTTCTTAAGACCTGAATAGGAGTTGCTGTTATACAGATAAAGGATATCCTTAACTCCGCTCTTAATGAGCTTCTCGGTGGCATCCTGAGTTGCCTTGTAGTCATCACACAGTGTGCAGAATACATTGGTGCAGTCAAAGTCAGCATTGAGAAGCATGATTGGAACAGTGGCAGCGGCATCTCTTATATACTGGTTGTCTTCATCGTTGTTCATGATAAAATTGGAACCTATCATCACCACTGAATCAACATGCTGCGAGAGAAGAAGGCTCAGTGACTTCTGCTTGCCTGCAATATCATAACCGGTACAGCACAGGACTGAATTATAGCCGTTCTCACGAAGATTCTGCTCGATGAAGTAGATGGCCTTGGCAAGGTAGAGATCCGAAGCATCAGCGCATAGAATTCCGATTGTCTTCATGGAATTAAGACCCAGGCCCCTTGCAAAGGCATTTGGTTTATAACCGTATTGCTCGATTATATCCATAACCTTTTTTCTGGTCTTGGGTTTAACATTGGTACTGCCGTTAAGAACTCTGGAGACAGTGGCAATGGATACACCGGCTTTTTTGGAAATGTCATAAATCGTCATCTGATTGCTCATGGATTATCTCACTTCTAATGGGAAATTGAAATATCTTACTGCGTTATTATATGATATATCGTTTACGATCTCACCAAGAACATCAATGCTCTCGGCGGGATATTCACCGTTCTCAACAAGCTTTCCGAAGTAGTTGCAAAGGATCCTTCTGAAATATTCATGTCTTGTATAAGAGGTGAAGCTTCTTGAGTCTGTAAGCATTCCTACAAAACCTGAGAGATTGCTGGATTCAGCCACACACTCGATCTGCTGTTCCATGCCAAGCTTGGAATCATTGAACCACCATGCGGATCCCTGCTGAACCTTGGCAACATAGGGAGCTTCGCAGAATGCACCCAGCATAGTGTTGATGATCTTGTTGTCGTTGGGGTTCAAGCTGTAAAGGATGGTCTTGGGAAGAGCATTCTTAACAAGAAGAGCGTTAAGGAAGTCTGCAAGCTCACCCATAGGGTAGTAGGCATCGATTGAATCATATCCGGTATCGGGACCGAGCTTCTCATACATGGGAGCGTTATTGTCTCTCTTGCATCCGAAGTGAAGCTGCATAACCCACTCACGTCTTGCGATTTCTTCTCCCTCGAAAAGCATGAAGGCTGTCTGGAATTTAAGATCCTCTTCATAGGAAATCTCGCCGCCGGAAAGTCTCTTGGCAAAGATCTTCTCAATCTCTTCATCTGAAGCAGGGCGGTACATAACATACTCAAGTGCGTGATCCGTAACTGTACATCCCTTGGAGGCAAAGAAGTCAAGGCGAACCTTGAGGGCTTCCTTAAGAGAAGCGAAGGAATCAATCTTAACGCCGCTTACCTCAGATAATTTCTCTATATAGGATGTAAATTCAGGTTTGGAAATATTCTTGGCCTTATCAGGTCTCCATGCAGGAAGAACCTTTACGTCAAAAGAGGCATCTTCTCTGATCCTGTCATGCCACTCAAGACTGTCGATGGGATCATCTGTTGTGCAGATCAGAGTAACATCAGACATCTTAATGAGCTTTCTTACACTCATATCGGGAGCCTGAAGAACCTTATTGCAAAGGTCATAAACTTCCTTGGCATTTTTGGAAGTAAGAGCACCGTCAAATCCGAAATATTTTCTAAGTTCAAGATGTGCCCAATGATAAAGAGGATGTCCTACGGCCTTTTCAAGGCACTTTGCAAATGTAAGAAATTTCTCTTCATCGGAAGCATCTCCGGTGATGTATTTTTCATCAATTCCAAAGGAACGCATAAGACGCCATTTGTAATGATCTCCGCCGAGCCATACCTGAGTTATGTTGTCAAAATGACGATCCTCAGCGATTTCTCTGGGGCTGATGTGACAGTGGTAGTCAAGTACCGGCATCTTCTCAGCGTATTCATGGTAAAGCTTTTTGGCTGTTTCTGACTGTAAGAGAAAGTCATTATCCATAAATTGTTTCATTTTAACCCTCCAAATACTCAAAAAAATCTAATGAAAATGTAGACAAAGCATGAAAGCATTTACATAGTATTAATCAAATGTATTATACTGTACCACTTTAGGAAATACAATAGAAAAAATCGGTTGACGTTTCAAAACATTAAATATATGATTTTAATGAAAACGCTTACATTAGTTTTGCAATTAGAGAAATAGAAGGGCGGTTACATTATGAAAAAATACTTACAGATACATCCTCTGGACAATGTTGTTGTCTGCCTGGAAGCTGCCGGAAAGGGCGAATCCATAGAGCTTTCGGATGGCAGAGAGGTCTTTTCCCTGGATGATATACCTGCAGGGCATAAGATGGCCATCAGGGATATTGGTGAGGGTGAGGATATCATCAAGTACGGCTATGCCATTGGACATGCCACACAGGCTCTGAAAGCGGGAAACTGGGTGCATACCCACGATGTTAAGACCAATCTTGAGGGGATTCTTTCTTATGAATATGAGCCCAGCGATGAATACATTGAGAACAGAAAGGCACAAATGGGCACAAGAAAGGGCACTTTCAAGGGCTTTGTAAGAGAAAACGGCAAGGTCGGCATCAGAAACGAAGTATGGATAATCCCTACTGTGGGCTGTGTCAATAACATAGCTCAGGCTCTGGCAAAACAGGCAGCTTCCTTTGTAAAGGGAAGTGTTGATGAAGTGGTTGCTTTTACCCACAACTACGGCTGCTCACAGACGGGAGACGATCAGGAGCACACAAGGACCATCCTGGCAGACCTTATAAATCATCCAAATGCCGGCGGAGTGCTGGTTCTGGGACTTGGCTGTGAGAACAGCAACATCGATGTCCTCAAGCCTTATATAGGAAACTATGACGATAAGAGAGTAAAATTCCTGGTGTGCCAGCAGTCCGATGACGAGATGGCAGACGGACTTTCCCTGTTAAAAGAGCTGGTGGAGACAGCATCAGCAGATGAAAGGCAGGAGGCTGATCTTTCCAAGCTGATAATTGGACTTAAGTGCGGCGGAAGCGACGGATTCTCCGGAATTACAGCTAATCCCCTGGTTGGAAGGATCTCCGACAGGATCATCGAATACGGAGGAACTTCCATACTTACAGAGGTTCCTGAGATGTTCGGTGCCGAGACTATTCTTATGAACAGATGTAAGGATGAGGCAACTTTCAATGATACTGTAAGCATGATCAACGGTTTCAAGGACTATTTCACCAGGCAGGGAGAACCTATTTACGAGAACCCTTCACCCGGAAACAAGGCGGGAGGCATTACAACACTGGAAGATAAGTCCCTTGGATGCACCCAGAAATCAGGAGATTATCCGGTAATGAATGTTATGGAGTACGGCGAAAGAACCGACACTCCCGGCCTTAACCTTTTATGTGCCCCCGGCAACGACCTGTGCGCAGCTACCGCACTGGCTTCTGCGGGAGCGCAGATAGTTCTTTTCACCACAGGAAGAGGAACACCTTTTGCCTGCCCTGTACCTACCATGAAAATTGCCAGCAACAATACCATCGCAGAGAAGAAGAGTAACTGGATTGACTTCAGTGCGGGACAGATACTGGAGGGAAGGAGCTTTGAAGAGCTTACGGATGAGCTGTTTGACAAGATTGTAAGAACAGCATCCGGGGAGAAGCTAAAGAGTGAGATCGCAGGGTTCCATGACATGGCAATCTGGAAACGTGGTGTAACTTTATGACAACAAAACAGTCATTTTAAAAATTTTTTTGTAAATTTTTTACATGTAAGTGCTTACGAAAAAGGCTTAAAAAAGCCACCTTTGGGAAAATGTGAACAACTTTGTTACGAATCCTACAAAATTCATGCTTGCAAAGCGTTTGGTAACATGATACAGTACATACATAAGCAAATGAAAACGCTTACATAATATTTTCAAACCAACAACAATGGGAGGAACAAATTTCATGAAAAGGAAGGTTTTATCATTAATTCTTTCAACAGCAATGGTAGCTTCTCTTGCAGCATGTGGTTCATCAGCTCCTGCAGCAACAGATACTCAGTCAGCTGACACAACAGCTTCTGAGACTGCAGCAGATACTACAGCAGCTACAGAGACAGCAGAGACAGCAGAGGCAGACAGCAGCTACGAGCTTACAGATCTCTACATCACTGTAGACGGAACACTTACAGCTAACGTAGACAACGGACAGGATGCTTTCATTGAGCAGTGGCAGGCTGCCGTATCCGAGAAGCTCGGTCACGACATCACACTTCACATCAATCAGCCTGAGCACTCAGGCTACATGGACAACGTAGCTCAGCTCCTTACAACAGGTCAGCCCGGTGACGGACAGTATCCTGATGCACTGATCATGAGCGCTACAATGTTCAAGCAGTATCAGAACACAGGAATCCTTTGGGATATGGCTGATGCTTATGCAAACGCTGAGTTCCAGTCAAGGATCACACTTCCTTCAATCAACGAGAACATGAAGACAGCAAACGGAGAGCTTTACGGATTTGCTCCTACATACGGGAACGGATGCGTTACATATGTTAAGCAGTCATGGCTCGATGCAGCTGGACTTAAGATTGATGACATCAAGACTTTCGATGATTACTACAACATGCTGAAGGCTTTCACAAAGGACGGTCAGACAGGTGTTATTGCAGCCGGATTCGGTAAGATGGATGAGGCTCCTTACATCAACTACATGCCTGAGTTCTGGCAGGGTGCTTATCCCGCTATCTACCAGAAAGACGGACAGTGGGTTGACGGATTCCAGGAGCAGGCTACAATCGATGCTCTTACAAGACTTGCTCAGGGCTACGCTGATGGCGTAATCGATAAGGATACTGAGGAAGCTTCCACAAAGACAGCACGTGAGAAATGGTTCTCAAATGACCAGACAACATCAGAAGGCGTATTCACATACTGGGCAGGAACATGGCTCAGAACTCTTACAGACAACCTTGACAAGAACGATGTAGATACAGATCTTGGCGATGACAGACTTGTACAGCTTCCTCCTATCCAGGAGATCAAGGATACATGGGGCGGATACCTTAACCGTGAGGCTCCTGTATGGGTAATCACAGACGACGGCGACGGAGACAACTCTCGTGAGCAGGCTATCTTCGATGCACTTATCGAGACAATGCTTGATGGCGACAAGGTTCAGACACTTTGGACCTATGGTGCTGAGGATGTTCACTGGTCAACACACGCTGAGTCCTTCACAACCAACCCTGACGATCCTGACAAGAAGAAGGATTACGAGTATGCAGAGGGTGAGTTCCACCTTAAGCAGTCACCTAACGATCCTAACGCAGTATGGAAGAAGAACCACCTTGATCCCGTACTTGTAATTGCACCTCTTACAAACGGCTTCGTAGACAACGATCCCCTTATCGAGGAAGGCAACAAGTTCTTCACAGAGAACTGTGTAGATGCACCTCAGTCACCTTCATCTGACACTCTTTCAGAGGTTAAGAACGACCTTGACGTTGACAAGACAACATACATGAACAATGTTGTTGCTGGCAAGATGACAGCAGAGGAAGCTATTGCTGATTATCAGTCAAAGTGGGGCGACACAATCAACACAATTCTTGAAGAGCTCAACGCTCAGTAATTTTCAGATCTAAACTTTACTTCTTTTAAAATATCTATTATCTGTGTGGGCATCCTCTCAGGATGCCCATGCAGAACTTTAAAAAATCTGTTTTGTTTCGAAGTTTTTTCTTTTTATTTTCAAGTTTTTATGAATGGGGCAGGAATATGAGCAAAAAGCAGCAAGTAGTGACCTCTACAGGTCAGACTATCAATAAAAAACCTTTAAAGACCCGTATCTGGAATAACAGAGGATTTTATCTGATGTTCCTTCCGGTTCTTATCTATGTGCTGATAATCTATTATTGGCCTATGCTGGGTGTAAGATATGCGTTCTATGATTACACTCTTAAGAAAATTGAATTCGTTGGCCTTAAGCATTTCGCCAAGATGTTCGGAGATGCGGACTTCTGGAAGGCCTTTACCAATACACTGGTACTGTCGGTTGTCAAACTGTTTATAACCACGGGTACAGCGGTTATTGTCTCCGTGTTCATCAACGAGATGGCAAACCTTTTTGCAAAGAAGGTTCTCCAGACAGTTATCTATCTTCCTCACTTCATGTCCTGGACAGTTACAGCAGCGATCTTTACACTGTTCCTGTCAACATCATCAACAGGATTTGTAAATGAGACATTAAAGAGCTGGGGGCTCATAAAAGAGAGCATTGACTTCATGCATGATACAGCCCTGTGGCGTCCTGTGTACTATCTGGTTAATATCTGGAAGGAGACAGGATGGGGAACGGTTATCTTCCTGGCAACACTGTCCGGAATTAACCCGGAGCTGTATGAAGCGGCTGACATTGACGGTGCATCCAGACTTCAGAAGATCTGGTACGTAACAGTTCCCGAGCTTCTCAACACAATCATTATCGTACTGATCCTCAACCTCGCTAAGGTTCTTAACCTGTTTGAGTCAGTATTCGTAATGTACAACAACAGAGTATTCCCTGTTTCAGACGTTATTTCAACATACATCTATCGTAAGACCTTCAATGGTATCCCTAACTACGGATATTCCACCGCTGTGGGACTTTTCAAATCTGTAGTAGGTGCACTTCTGGTTCTTATCTGTAACAGAGCCAGCAAGAAAGTCCGCGGTCGCGGTATTATTTAAGGAGGTTCATGATGGCTAAAAGTATGGAATTTGCATCAGGTCGTAAGAGAAAGACGGATGCTTTCGATGTAGTAAATTACATAGTGTTTATTTTACTGGCTCTCATTGTACTTATACCCATCTGGAAGGTAGTAGTTGACTCCTTCAACGCTGTGGGTGTTTACAGATTCCAGTTATTACCCAATGAGCCTACTCTTGACGGTTATCGTACCATCATCAGTACCTCCAAGCTTTACAGACCTTTCGTTAACTCAGTGGTTACCACACTTCTCGGAACACTTCTTGGTCTTGTAATGTCAACACTTGGTGGATATGTACTGGCTCAGTATGATATGCCCGGAAGAAATTTCCTTGCATATTTCCTTCTGTTCACCATGATCTTCTCAGGTGGTATGATCCCTGAGTACCTGGTTATGAGACAGCTTGGCCTTGTTAATAAGATGTGGGTCCTCGTTGTAAGACACGGTATGAACGTCTACAACCTGGTACTGATGAGAAACTTCTTTGAAGGAATCCCCGCTTCACTGTTTGAAGCAGCGAAGATTGACGGTTGCTCACCTATGGGTATTTTCTTCAAGATCGTGCTTCCTCTTTCAAAGGCAGCCCTTGCATCCATCGGTCTTATGTTTGCCGTAGGTGTATGGAACGACTATTCAACAGTTCAGATCTACATTTCAAACCGTGATCAGGTTAACTTCCAGTATCTGCTGCGAGTTATGGTCATGGATGGTGATACCCCTACAACAGCTTATAAGGTATCACAGAGTACCCTGTATTATGCATCAATTGTTTGCGCTATACTTCCCTTCATGATTCTGTATCCTTTCCTTCAGAAGTACTTCGTTAAGGGCGTAAACGTAGGTGCGGTAAAAGAATAATCCAATAGAGTTTGTTTTGTTTACAAAGCCGCTCGGGTAATCTGACCTGAGCGGCTGTTTTTAAAGGAGCGAAGATGAGACATATTTTCTGGGCAGGAGATTCCACCGTTGCCACCAACAAAGCTTCAACATATCCTCAGACCGGGATCGGACAGGCCTTCGACAGATTTACCGCCATGGATGTTGCTGTCTGTAACCGTGCAGTAAATGGAAGGAGCACCAAGAGCTTTATCGACGAGAGCAGGCTGGCACCTATATATGATGAGATCACCAAAGGGGATTTTCTGTTTATCCAGTTTGGGCACAACGATGAAAAAGAAAATGACCCCGCCCGCTATACTGAGCCCTTCGGGGAGTTTAAAGTAAACCTTGGGAAATTCGTCAATGTTGCAAGGAACAAGGGCGCATACCCTGTATTTATCACTTCTTTGGAGCGTTGCCTCTTTGATGAAAACGGAAAGCTTAAGCCCTCAGCCCACACAGACTATGTCCTTGCAATGAAGGAGGCGGGAAAAGAGCTTGAGGTTCCGGTGATAGATCTTTTCACCATGAGTAGGGACTTCCTTGAGAAGACAGGAGATGAGGCTTCAAAGAAATACTATATGAACCTTGCTCCCGGAGAAGCTTCCTGGGCTCCTGAAGGCAAGATCGACAACTCACACCTTAAGTACGAGGGAGCAATGCTCTACGCGGGGATGGTAGCCAAGGGGCTTGCTGCTCTTGGAGGAGTTTATGCATCCCTTCTTGCAGATGAGAATCTGGAAAAAGACACTACGACAATAGAGACAAATGGCTGAAAAAATGAAAACACAATCTGACATCGGAAATACCTATAAAAACCCAATTTTATTTGCAGACTACTCAGACCCTGATGTAATAAGGGTAGGAGATACTTTTTACATGACTGCCAGCAGCTTCAATTACACCCCGGGGCTTCCCATTCTTGTGTCAAAAGACCTGGTGAACTGGGAGCTTAAAAACTATGCCCTTAAGAACATTGGCCAGGAAAGGTTTGGGGTTCCGAGGCACTCCGAAGGCGTCTGGGCACCTGCCATCAGGTACTATGACGGCATGTTTTATATCTACTACGGTATGCCGGATGAAGGCTACTATGTGGTAAGAAGTAAAGACCCGCTGGGAAAGTGGGAGGAGCCTGTCTGCGTTCTCGAAGGCAAAGGTCTTATTGATCCCTGTCCCTTCCGGGATGATGACGGCAAGGACTATATTATTCACGGATACGCCAAGAGCAGGATAGGATTTAAGAGTATCCTTGGGATATTTGAGATGAGCAGTGACGGGCTTAGAGCTGTTTCTGAAGATCATTTCATATTTGACGGCAATGACCCTTCTCACCCTGCGGTGACCATAGAGGGGCCCAAGGTCTATAAGAGAAACGGATACTATTATATCCTGGCTCCCGCCGGAGGAGTTAAGTACGGTTATCAGGTGGCACTTCGAAGCCGCGATATCCGTGGCCCCTATGAGCTACGAACCGTTATGGCTCAGGGAAATTCTGTCATTAACGGACCTCACCAGGGCGGGCTTGTGGACACACCAAACGGTGATGAGTGGTTCATCCATTTCCAGGACAGAGGCCTGTACGGAAGGATATGCCACCTGCAGCCTGTTTGCTGGAAAGAGGAGTGGCCTGTTATTGGAAGCTTCAGCGAATCCGCAGAAAAAAACAGCTGTGGACGGGCAAGTATGGATAATCTTATGGGCGAGCCTGTGTATGAATATGAGATGCCTGATTGCAGCCCGGTAACCAAAGAGGCTTCTGCTAAGGCATCGGATGAGGGCATAAACAAGAACATAAGAGAGAATCTGACTGCGGATCCAGGTGGAAAAGAGCTGTGGCAGGACACATTTGCTGACGGAAAGCCGGACCTTGCCTGGCAGTGGCTCGGAGACCACAATAATTCTTTTTACGGAAAAGTAGCAGCAAGAAACCCTTACGCAGGAAAAGAAGCAGAGGGAGGCTTAAGGCTCTTTTCCCTGAATCCATCTGGGGATGCGGAGCCGACTTTGTGGCGAAGCGCCAATGTGCTTACAAAGAAGATAGGCAGTCCTGTATTTTCAGAGGAGATAACCCTTGATGCAGCGGAGCTAAAAAGCGGTGAGAGGGCCGGCGTCTGCATGATGGGCGGGCAATATGCAGCTGCTTATATCGCAAGAGAAGACGATGGCTATTATGTCTGCACGGCGAGGTCCGAAGGCGGTGACGCCGACAAAAAAGAGAAAGTTTTAAAAAGATTCAGACTTAGCGAACTTTGCCATAAGACAGGAATAAGTGAAGAACAAGCGGCTTCAAAGCTTAAGTTCATCATGACCTTCACCTATAAGGACAGGGACTTTGATTCAAGGGAGCTGTACTTTAGAAATGTTGATGATCCGATGTTTGGAGAAAGCCCGAGCCTTTACATTGAATTGCAGATAGAAGGCGGTGGTCCTACAGATCTTGGAATAAAGTTCACACCCTCAGACCACACATGGGTTGGAGCCAAGACAGGAATATATGCCATATCATCCGCTGTGTCAGATGTACACAGAACCGGGAATCCATCATCTTCAGGATGCACTTATGGCTTTGCGGATTTTAAATCAGTTGTGACTAAGGAGCTGTAAGTAAAGCTCAGTTAACAGGAAGTGCGCGGGAGATTCATTATATGTGCCAATATGATAAAGAAGATCTTCTGGAAGCGGTACGGACC
>JAILFT010000065.1 GCA_024697425.1 Butyrivibrio sp.
CCAAGTACGATGCTCTGATCGCGGCAGTTGATCAGGATATAGACCGTGAGGCAAACGGCATCCTGGCAATGGGCCTTGGAGATGATACTTCAGGCGGAGGTGATGGCTCAGGAAGCGGCTCGGGATCGGGAGCAGGCGGAGGTGATGGCTCAGGAAGCGGCTCAGGATCGGGAGCAGGCGGAGCAGGTGGCTCAGGAAGCGGCTCAGGATCAGGAGCAGGCGGAGCCGGTGGCTCGGGCAGCGGCTCGGGCCAGGGAGCAGGAAGCGGATCAGGCTCAGGATCGGGAGCAGGCGGAGCCGGTGGTTCAGGCAGCGGTTCAGGATCAGGTACCGGAACGGGAACCGGAAGCGGTTCGGGTTCAGGAAGCGATCTTGATAAGATGACAGACAAGCTGGTTGATAAGGCACTTGCAAAACTTGCCGATGACCAGAACGCGGATCTTTCAGGAATTGCCGATGCTCTGGCAGGAGTCGGAGCAGAGGAAGAGCTGGATGAGCTCATGAAAAAGGCAGCTGATTCAGGAGCATCTGCAAGTACTCTTGCAGGAATTAAGGCAGCTAAGGATTCCCTTAACGCAAATAAGGCAAATCCTGATTCGGACGCACTTTTAGCCGAGCTGGAATCTCTTTTCGGAAAGAGTCTTGATGATATGGATGAGAATGAACTGGCAGTGGCAGGAGCCACAGTATCCAGACTCTCCAGAATGGGAATTGTTCCCGCCGAGTCTCTTACCAAGAAGATAGTAAACAAGCTGGTAGCTACAAATAACAAGTTTACATATTCACAGTACACACAGAGCAAATCCGTAGAATATATCAATATGGAGACCATCTCCAACTGTACCAATTACAGATATTTCTACGATGATTCAAAGGCAACGGCCACGATGACAAAGGGATCCAGGATATATATCTTCAAGCGCGGATCCGATCAGATGTACAAACAGAGCACAGACTCTGAGGCTGAGAAAATGGCCAACAAGATAGTCTATTCCGGAAGAGTATATATTTCGGAGGACGACGCAAAGACCTACTTTGGATGCGAAGCTGAATACGCATACAAGACAGATTATGCAATATGCCTCACAGCTCCAAAGCAGACAGCAGTAGAAGAATACACCAAAGCACTTTCAGATTTCTTCAAAGAATAGAGGAAAGAGAAATGGCAGAATATCCGATTATATCAGATGTAAGTCAGTTTATTGTAGAGACACTGCGAAAGAAAATGTGCCCGGAACCGATACCCTCACCCAACAACATCGAGGTATCATCTCCGCTTTCGCAGGATGTTGACTACCTCGTGGGGGTTTACCTCTACGACATCAGAGAGGATGTCGAGGTAACAGGCCCCAGATACATTCAAAGGGGCAGGGCACAGATTACCAAACCGCCAAGACCATATGCTCTATATTATATGGTTTTTATCAACGGATCAGGCCAGATGGGCCTAAAAGATCTGGATATGCAAAAAATCATTGGGAAAATAGCGCAGATAGTGAACGATAACAGTTCCGTCCTTCCCAGTGAGCTCCAATCCTGGCTCGATACGCAGGAACCTCCGATAGTACTGTCTCAGGCGAAGATAAGTCTGGAGGAAAAGGTAAGGGTGTGGCAGGCCATCAACAAGCCATATCAGATGAGTCTGTTTTACAGGGCGGCTCCCGTATACCTGTCCAGCGCAGAGACCATCGATACACCTCGTGTATCCGATGCGAGCTTCGAAATTGGAGTAACAGGTGAAGAAAGGGGGTAAAAACTAAAAAGTGACAGTAGTGATCAGAGCCCAATTATCACTTGCACTTCGTCTGGTAGATACCACCACCGGAAGAGAGGTTGAAGAGAGGGGAACAAGCTTTTTCCTCAACGGCAACAGACTTCAGCCAATGTACAAAGGTCCGGGTATTTTCGTATTCGTGAATATAGGCAGGGAAGACTTTCTTATGCAGATTGACGCTCCCGGATACGATAAGACAGATGTGAAAGTGAACTATGAGGAGCTGGATCCAAGACTTCCCATGTTAGATGTTTTCCTGATGCCTTCAGAGAAAAATCGCATAGGAGGATCGGTACTTGAAATCAGTGGAACCCTTTCTGAGCTTCAGTATATCGAGGCGATCAATCTTGATCGTCCGATAGGATTGTTCCACAGCATCACCGAGAAGAAGAACGTTTCCAGAATGACTCTTCTCCCGATGCGACCTGGGGGCGGATGCAGATTAGACAGTATCCGTTACGCACTTTTATCAGAGACAGGAGAGCGCTATGACTGTTTTGAAGTAAAGGAGCAGGATGCCCCGCTAAGTATCGTCTTAAAAGATTCTTTTGAGACCGAGCACAAGCTGAACGACAAAATTTACAGGATCATCTACGGCAGAGCCGGACCCGACGGAGCTTTTTCCCTAAAGGTCAGAGATGATTCGGATCATCTTCCTTACCTGATCCACTTTAAGGTTGGTGAGGATGAGTATTTCAAAACCGCAGATTTTCACCTTGATGCAGGCCATATGGATCTTTTAAAGGATGCAGCTAAAGTAATACCTATAACCGAAGAAAACAGTGAGGACAGTGAAACATGAGTAACCTGGTAGCAGTTTCAGGAACGGCAATGTGTACCATGGGAACAGCCCCGGCACCGATAAAGGTTACCAGTCAGCAGAAAGTGCTGACGGAGGGGAAACCCGCAGCAACCATTCAGGATGCCCAGCCCATGGCGAATATCGGACCTTTCGGAATGTGTACTTCCCTGGCGAATCCTCAGGTGGCAGCGGCCACTGCAGCGGCACTTGGAGTCCTGACTCCTCAGCCCTGTATACCGGCACCGGCAGGAACCTGGATCCCCACAAAACCGAAGATCCTGGTTGGAGGCAAGCCGTGTCTTTCCAATGACTGCAAACTAGTCTGCGCATACGCAGGACAGGTTTCCATCACGGTTCCCGGACAGGTTAAGGTTACAGCACAGTAAATCATAAAGAAAAGAGGTAAAGTATATGGCAGAGTATTTATCACCGGGCGTATACGTTGAAGAATATGATAACTCCCCCCGGAGTATTGAAGGCGTAGGCACCAGTACAGCAGGATTTGTCGGACTTGCAGAGAAAGGCCCCATCGAGGGTGCACCTCTTCTTGTAACAAACATGAGAAGCTTCAAGCAGCAGTTTGGCGGCTTCCTTTCAGAGTTTGCTTACGGCGAGTACAGACATCTGGCTAACAGTGTACAGCAGTTCTTTGATAACGGCGGAACAAGATGCTATGTAATGCGTGTTGCTCCCAAGGATGCAAAGCCCGCTTCAGCTAAAAAAGGCTTCCTGACAATTACAGCCTCAAGCCCCGGAGCGTGGGGCAACAAGATACAGGTTAATCTTTCTACCAACAAGAAGAGAAAGATGCAGCTTGTAGAAAAGACAGACACAGGATTTATTGCAAAATCAACCGATGGCTTCAGAGAGGGAGATCTTGTGGAGTTCGACGGAACCTACACAAAGATCAAGACCATCATCGACAGAGAAGTTGTTTTTGAGGAAGAGCTTCCCGATTCTGCTGTTGATACCGATATCATCCCTAAGTCAGTTGTTTATCTTGTAACCACTGATATCTCAATCCGCTCCGGCGATGATGTTGAGAACTACGGAGAGCTTTCTGTTAATACACAGTCTCCCAAGTTTATCGGATCAAGACTTGCAGGCAGCGACATCGTAAAGGTTGACGTTACTCCCATGAAGGAAGCAGGAAATCCCGTTTCCGCAATCCTGGGTGAGGATGTTACCGACGGTGTATTCTTCCTTGATGGCGGCAGCGACGGATCAGCTTCCAAGATCGACGCAGGAACCTTCATCGGTGAGGATAACGGCCCCGGAAAGAGAACAGGTCTTCAGGCATTTATTGAGAACAACATTGTAAGCATGATGGCTATCCCCGGAATCACAATTCCCGAAGTAGTTGTTGCACTTGTATCTCACTGCTCCAACACAAGAAGCAGATTCGCCGTACTGGATATGCCTAAGGACATGTACAAGACACAGGATCTTATCGGATACAGACAGATGGTTGATTCCACCTATGCAGCTATGTATCACCCCTGGATCCAGGTATTTGACAGAGCCTCCAACAAGGCAGATTTCATTCCGCCTTCAGGAGCTGTTATGGGTGTTTACTCCAGAACAGATATCGACCGCGGCGTACATAAGGCACCCGCTAATGAAGTTGTATTCTGTACAGGCCTTTCTGTAAACTACACCAAGGATGAGCAGGATATCCTGAATCCCGAGGGCATCAACCTCATCAGGAATCTTCCCGGACAGGGAATCCGCATCTGGGGTGCAAGAACAGCTTCCAGCAACAGTGCATTCAAGTATGTCAATGTTCGAAGACTCTTTATCTTCGTCGAAGAGAGTATCAAGGCAAATACCAACTGGGTTGTATTCGAACCCAACGATCCTACTCTTTGGCAGCGAGTTAATCTCACAATCTCCAACTTCCTTGACGGACTTTGGAGAAACGGAATGCTGGCAGGCGAGTCAGCTGCTGACAGCTATTTCGTAGAGATTGGACCTTCTACAATGACAAGAGACGATATCATGAGTGGCAGACTTATCTGTAACGTAGGTATCGCACCCAGCCGTCCTGCTGAGTTCGTAATCTTCAGAGTTACTCAGCATACATCAGAAGCCGGCGGCGGTGGCGGAGAAGAATAAACCGCAAACCTAAAGAAGGATCCGAATACAATACTTAACTAAGAAAGGAGTCATAGAATATGGCTACTGGAGCATATGATAACGGTAAACAATCAGCTTATCCGTTAACCAAAATGAACTTCCTGGTGACGGTTGATTCTGTCGCAGGAACTGCAGCTTTCTCAGAGGTTACAGGAATTGAGGCAACTGTAGATGTAATTGAATTCAGACAGGGTAACTCAGGTTCACTGGCACCCGTAAAGATGCCCGGACTTGTTAAACACGGAAACGTAACTCTCAAGATGGGATATATCATTTCAAGTCCCTTCAAGACATGGGTTATGGAGTGTGTCAGCGAGATGCGTGGCCAGATCCCTCGTCAGAATGTTACCATCGAGCTCATCGATATTAACTCCGGTGCTCCCACAGCACTTGTAGAGTCATCTGTAGGTGCAAGACAGTGGACACTGACCAATGCATGGGTAACCAAGTATACAGCTCCCGATCTTGATGCAAAGAACAGTGATGTTGCCATTGAGACAGTTGAGATTGCATACGAAGAGCTGGTAATCCCCAACTAATTCAATATTGTTTATTTTTCGGGCGCAGGAGCTTTGGCTCCTGTACCCTTTAAAGTAAATAATACAGATACCACAAATCAACCAGGAGGGAAGTATGGAAACAATTTATGAGTTCACATTACCAAAGGGATATATGGATTCTCAGGGGGAACTGCACAGAAGAGGCAGAATGAGACTTGCAACGGCAGGAGACGAGATATCAGCCACAAGAGACCCCAGAGTATTGGCCAACCCATCTTATCTGACCATAGTTATCTTAAGTAAAGTTGTAACAGAGCTTGAGGGTATGGAGTCCGTTACAGCAACCACCATAGAACAGCTCTTTACCGCAGACCTTGCATATCTTCAGGATATGTATCAGAGGATAAACGATGTGGAGCCTCCCACAATGCAGTGCATATGCCCCGATTGCGGAAGAGCCTTTGAGGTACCGCTAAATTTTACACAGGAGGGTTAAGACTTTATCCAAAGGATGACCTGTACAGGGAGATGAGTTTTATCTCATACTACTTCCACTGGAGTCAGGATGAAGTCATGGCCCTTGACCATGCATCCAGACGAAGGTGGTGCAGCGAGATATCATCCATCAACAAGAGCCTTAGTCCCTCAAAAAAGACCAAGGAAAAGAGTATCCTTGATATGAAAGCTACAAGATCAAAAATGTAGATGGCTTTTTCCCCTGAAGCCACGAGGTAGTGCCTATGCCAAGACGGTATATTTACAGAGATGAAAAAGATAAATGGAATCTGAATGCCAAGGCTGATGATGCCTATAACGGCGGTGAGGCTACAGTCCTTGCCAATACCGATTTCGACGCCATTTATAATCCCATACCGGCCTTTAACTTTGTAATGGAAGTTGAAGGTCTGTATTTCCTGCCTATAAAAACTGTAAGGGCATTCACCAAGGAAAACGAGTTTGAATACATAAGAGAGGGCGGCGTCAACGATTATATCCACTTAAAGAGAAAGCCGATCTCCAAGCCCTTTACCTTCCAGATAGAAAGATATATAGGAACCGAGAGATTCCTGGATCCCCTGGCTCTTGGTACGGAACTGATACTTCCGCTTGTTCTTTACGTTTACAGACATAAGGCAAGGGCAGGACTTACAGCTTCCGCTCCCGCCTGGCCTGCAAGAGTGTATACCTTCATGGGCTGCACCGTAATGAGCAAGGAATACGGAGAGCTGAACGCTGAAAAGTCCGGACTTCTTACCGAGACCACCACCATAGCCTACAGAGAGCTTGGCGTTATCAACAACGGTATTCAGTCCATCTCAGAGCAGGAAGAGTGGAATCCTGAGAATTACAAGGATAAGGATGGCCCCGGATATATCAACAGATATGCGGCATTTTCACCTAATGATGACAAGGCCGCCAGCACTTACTGGTACGAGTGGAAACCTGACAAAGAAGGCATTCTTCATATGCAGATGAAGGATAAGGCTGCATACAAGTTCAAGTCATCCTTTGATCCGGAGGATAAGACCACCCACAGAGGAAAGCTTTCACTTATCGATCAGGATGAGAAGAACAAACCATATGAAGTGGAGGAAGTAGACGGAAAGCCGACTCTTGTAAGAAACAAGAAGCATGACCTTACCAGACCGCAGTACGAACTAAATAAGGATAAGAGTACACCTAAGTACGCCGCAACGGCCTTTATAGACAAGAATGCCAATACACCCATCTACAAAGAGGTTAAGGGAGAAGATGGTCTTAAACATCTGAAAAGAGACGATCAAGCTAAGATCAATAAAGAGCCATGGGACGGAACAGGCAATAATGTCAAAACCAAGTGGGCCAAGCAGGCTGCAAATGATAAGAATAGTGTTTATGACGTAACAACCACTGACGGTGTCAGAACCGTAAAGAGAAAAGAAAGCGATACCTCTGACTTTAATGCCGGTGCTTACAGCATGAAAAGGGATAAAACCAAGAAACTCAGAGGTCAGCTTGCTACTAATAGTTCTGATAAGGCTGTGGTAAGAGAGGCTTACAAAATCGAGAATGGAGCAACCGCAAAGCACGCCACACAATCCAGTATAGATAAAGCAGGTAAAACCTACACCGTAACCACAGAGGACGGCGTAAAGACAGTTAAAAGAACCGACAGTGAGAAGATCAACAAGCCCGCTTATTCCTATGCGACTGATAAGGCAACCACTAAATATGCCCAGACTTCACCCAGAGACGGTGAAAAGGCAGTTGTAAGAGATCCCTACAGCATCAAGGATGGAGCAACAGCCAAGCATGCTCAGAGCCCTGCCAACAATTCGGATAAGGCAGTTGCAAGAAATCCTTACAGCATAAAAGACGGAGCAAAAGTGAAGCATGCCGTAGAATCACCTACGGATGCCGATAGTGCCGAGGCCAGGAATCCCTACAGCATAAGCGAGGGTGCCAAGGCCAAATACGCAGTTACTTCTCCAAAGGATTCAGAGAAGGCCCAGGCGCGGCTGCCTTATGGCATATCAGAGGGCCCCAAGGCCAAATACGCGGTTACTTCTCCTAAAGATTCGGAGAAAGCACCCCCTGTCACCTGGCCACCTACACGCCGTGCACTTATGGCGGATAATCTTAAGAAATAAAGGACACAAATAACAGATGCTTACTATTTCCGCACCCATTGAGGTGAAGGCAAAAAGTACATACATAAGAGATCCGGAGGCTTTTTATCACAGAATAAAGGGCAACTACTCCCTGATGGAGACTCATATCGGGGAGGAGGATCTTTTACATATAGCGGCCACACCTCCGGAGATCTACATTCAGGAGGGTGAGGGGATCACAAGCATTTTTTCCCAGTCCCAGAGGAACGAGACAAATATCAACAAGGTAAATATTCTCAACAACGTCCTCAACAGGATCGTTACCTCGGCAGATGTAAATCTTACCTATCAGGACAGAGTATTTATCACGGATGCGCTATACAAGCTTGGGGTAAGGGATGACAGAAGGTTCATGAAGGCTTTCTACAGGATCGCCGATGAAACCAGAAACACCAACACTCTCATCAATCTCTACCTGGAAAGAGGCGGAGAACTGAGGGAACTTATAGAGGAGATCCAGACAAGGAACGTAAGGACCAGTTCTTCTGAGAGATTGGAAAAAGAAACATCAAGGACCGAAAATCTTTCGGAAGCAGTATATGACAGGCTTCGCACCAGAGAGATCAGGGACATTGTCTCAAACTTCGAGCAGACGGGAGAAGTTAATGAGACTCAGATAGATCAGCATTACGATGAGACAAATCTCACTCAGGCAGAGATGAGTGTAAGGCAGGAGACTGATATCTCACAGGAAGTCGAAAACATCGTGGAGAATCTTGTGGACAACAGTGTTTCACGGGAGAGCACTTCACAGACCAGTGTAAATGAGACTGTAAACAATCAGCAAAACAGGACTGAGATAACCGGAGGGTCCGTCACTGAGAATATCAGCCAGTCACAGACTTCTTTAAGCTCGCAGCAGAGCGTAACCAATGAGGAGAGCAACTTCCTCTACAATACAATAATGAGAAGGCTGCAGACCGGTGCCATCTACCAGATAGTCTCCAACTTCAACAGGACTGTTGAGGCCAACGAGGTGGATGCAAGGGAATTCTCAATTGCAGATCAGAGCTACACCGCACAGCAGGTTCTTTTATCCGTATTAAGACAAAGGGCCGGTGTTGGAACTACGAACCTTACCTTCCTCAACGAGAATACCTATGAGGAGTCCATTGAAAATGAGGAGAACCTCACCAGCAGCGTAAGAAATGAGCTTACTTCCGCGGTTCTCATGGATATGGTCAAAAATCTGTTCCACACAGCTTTTGACAGGTTCTATACCAACAATGAGACCTTCTACAGATTTGAAGACACCTTTTTCAAGGCATCGGACCAGACATTCCTTCGTCTTGTGGGGGGACCGACAACAGAGTTTGTGACAAGGTCGGAACTTAACGAGAATTATGAGGAGGAGAACAGCCGCCTCGTGCAAAACGAGATAGAGATCCTGGAGACAACCCAGACCGGCGAGATGACGGAGGAGGAAGTACAAAAGCTCACAGAGACCGTCAATGCCATAAACGTTCAGAACGAGAGAAGACGACTTGAGTTTGTAAAGCTTATAGAGCAGACAAGAACCAGGGAGCATGGAAGCGAGCCTTCGATGGGAATGTCCCAGACCAGAGAAGACGCCGCGCTTGCCCTTACAAATCCCGAGAAGCTCAAGGAAAGGCTTGCCGAGAGACAGGTCAGAAGGCAGCAGAGAAGAAGCCAGATCCTTACAGAGCTTCGGACCATCATTCCTGATGAGTCCATGGAAATCTACCAGTTTCTCGAGCAGTACTACCAGGGTGACAACAGTGTTGTGAACAATAATTACATAAGACCTGCTGAGGTGGGAGAGCTGATATATGACATCCAGGCAGCCGAAACTCCGGAAAAGCCTCAGAGCACAGTGGTTCGTCCCGTGGATGCGGAAACTGAGGAGTTCCTTAAGTCCGTAAAAAGAGCCAGAGAGGAAGAAAAGGCTCCGGCTGTGGAACGAGAGCGGGGAATGACTCCTTCGGAGGTGATTCGAAGACAGGCTGCAGGTAAGGCTCAGGGAACGGGTGAGCTTATACATAACATCCCCGCGATGGAGACATCACCTGAAGGTCAGAGCACTGTGGTACGACCAAGGGATGCCGAGACTAAGGCATTTCTTCAATCCGTTAAAAGAGCCAGAGAAGAAAAAGCAGCTCCGGCTACGAGAAGAGAACAGGTCGAGATGCCACGGGTCGAGACCATTCACAGACAGAGCGAGAGCCTCACTACAGAGGAGCTGAACGAACAGCTCAGTGAAATGGAAACAAATCTACAGAAGCAGATAAACAGGACGGTACAGACACAGAGCGTAACAGAAAACCACGTGGTGAACCAGACCAGCGTGGAGACCACCAACACCAGACAGGTGAGCCTGTCGGCAAGGGATGTGGAACAGCTTGTGGAGAACGAGATAAAGAGCAAGATGAATTCTCTTACAGGCCAGGTAATGAATAAGATTGAAAGACAGATGCGCAACGAGAAAATGAGGCGCGGTTATTAAGGAAAGGAGGATAGACTATGGCAGCAGGCGGAGCACTGGCAAATGCAGGAAAAAGTGCGAAGGGTCTGTTTACTGACGGAGCCGCCGATAAGGCTATCCTGTATATTTATCTCACGGATCTTAGCAGAAAAAGTTCAACACAGGCCGAGTCAGAGACGGATTTTGAAACAGAGATGAAGGCCCTTAATTCAATGCAGAAGGATCTTCTTAAGACCATCAAAAAGAGTCTTGGGGGAACCATAAAAGACGGCCTTGTGGATCTTGGAAAGGGCATTGCGAATACTTTTACCCCGGGAATCAACTCGGCGGATAAAATCGGTGAGCTGGATAAAGAGCACCCCAGTTTTGTGAAGTTTCCGGTTCAGTACAATCCCGCAACCATAAATCTTTACTCTGTAAACGGTAAGGTACAGTCAAGAAGAGGCGAAGAGGGAATAGACAAACTGGATGTGTACAAATTCTCCGGTAAGAGCAAACTCTCTTTTGACCTTATATTTGATGACTGTGACAATATGAATGCCTTCGGGCTTAATGAGCTTTCAAACGCCAACCTTACAAGCCTGGCCAATAAGGGTATGGATACTCTTCAGCACGGAGGAAACACCTACTCCGTAAGAAAGAAGATGGATGCCATCATGAGTCTTTTATCCTCATCGGCTACCCAGCAGGTGGTATTCTACTGGGCCAACATGGCATTTCGAGGCACCATCACCGACGTTGGAAACAGATTTACAATGTTTAATCCTCAGGGACATCCCATCAGAGGAGAGATGCACCTTGAACTTACCCAGGATAAGGCCAATCAGGATCTTAAGTATGATGAGCAGTACTGGGACGACGCTTTCCAGAGAGTATTCAAGGAGAAGAAAGCGGGATTTGAAGGTGTATCAGCAACAGCAACCGGCTTTGACAAAATAACAAACAATAACTTTATCAGTTTGGGAATTTGATTTAGGAGAGAATTATGCCTTTAAATCAGGAAGAAGCAACAGGTCTTGCGGCGAGCGCAAAAAATGCGGCCGATTCTCTGGCAGGCTTTACTGAAAAAGCTGTTCTGGAGATTGCGGACGTCACAGACGTCAAGATTAAAAAGCAGGAAGCCCCTAAACCGACAGCCAATAAGTTTTCCATCGGTGATATAGGCAGCTTTAATCTTGATGCTGTAACAAGTTTTGCCTCATCTTTGACGGGACTTACTGCGGACAAGGGGTTTGAGCTATACGGCGATATTAAAAGATACAGGTTTACCGTGCAGTTTAATCCCGATGAGCTCTATATCAACGGCTACGGCGGTGAGGAGCTGCCTATCCAGAAATACCGTACCGATGAAGACCTGGAAAATATTAAAAAGAGAAGGAACGGACAGAAAGTTGAACAGGATCCGAACCACATAAGAGGCGGTTCCACAATGGCTGCCGCCAACACCCGTATAGAAATGAGTGTTAAGCTGGTTCTGGATAAGTCCAATCCTCAGGATGCCTTTTATTATGATAAGTTCAACCTGAACCTTACCAATGTCACTCAGGGCGTTGGAAGAGCCATAAAAACAGGTATTAAGGGAAACTACACTTCGATACAGCCCGAAGTAGAGGCACTGACGGCTATAGTTCGAAATGACCAGCGAAGGCTTCTTCGTTTTATCTGGGGCGACATGGTATACGAGGGAATCCTGAACACGGTCAATGCCCAGTACGTGATGTTCAACGTAAACGGTGAGCCCTGCAGAGCTTTTGTTACACTGGGTATGGTTCTCTATGACAGTGAGACCGCAGGTGCCAATACCGACATCTGGCAGCAGGAATATCAGACTGACTTCTACAGCATGGCGAATCCGGCTGCAGGCCTTGCGCCTAAAATATCTATCTAAAGGAACTTAAACGATGGCTTCTATCGATCTTGATCAACTATATACAAAATATGAGGGCTTTTACAAACCTGTCGCCATAGTGGAGCTTGGCGGCCAGGATATCGAGGAGCACAAGAAGCACAAGGTCAATGCTGTTGATATAACCGTGAGCCTCACCAGTGATCTTAAAGCCTCCATGGCGACATTCCTTCTGGTGAACACCTATGATACCAACAACGGGTATTTCAGAAGCAAGGAACTTAAGAAATTCATTTCCCTTGGTACGGACGTGACAATCTATATGGGGCATGCCTCCTCGGTCACAGAGGTGTTTAAGGGATATATAGCCGCAGTTGACTTCAGATATGATTTTGATGCTCCCTCGGAAGCCGGCATCATGATAACCGCCATGGATGTAAAGGGCATAATGATGGCCAATAATTACACCAAGAGACTGCAGGCCAATTACTATTCGGACGCGGTAAAAGAGATACTGGATCAGCAGGTTTATCAGAAGCTGAAGGAAAACGGTACCATAAAGGATATAACCATAGCGGATACCCCCGATAAGCCCGGTGGCGGAGCGGCTCCCGGAGCTCCGGGCGGCGGAAACACTGATATCAGGATAGAGATGGTTGCGGAAAGCGACTATGACTTTGTGGTGAGAGTAGCCAAGAAGTTTAATTACGAGTTTTTTACCCTGGGCGGGAATGTGGCCTTCAGAAAGGCCAAGCTCAACACCCAGCCTCTGGCGGAGATAAAGCCCGGATATGCCATAGTATCCTATAATGTGGGCTATGATATCACCGGAGTTGTGGGGGAAGTAAAGGTAAGAACTCTGGATATCGGAAAAGGGACCAGAATAGAGTCCAAAAAGAAAAATGCAAATAAGTTTTCTCTGGGATCGAAGGCAAAACCCCTTATTTCATCCCAGGCCTATGTATATATAGATTCCAGCATAGAAACACAGCAGGATGCGGAAAACAGAGCTGAGTACATTCTGGAAGACATATCCTACAGACTGGGGCATCTTAGGATGATGCTCAGGGGAATGCCAGAATTTGTTCCCGGAAGATTTATCACCCTCAAGGATTTCGGTGATGCTGTTTCCAATAATTATTACATTACCGATGTGACCCATGAGTATATGGCGGGGGGCAAATACTACACAATTATTGAGGGCAAGGCATCAACCCTGTAAAGGGATTTTGGAGGAGACAATGCCGATTTTTGATTATGTGGATGACGTTGCAAGGCGTCAGATGGAAAAGACCCAGATGGGTGAAAATCGAATAAGCGGTGTCATGGTTGCCCAGGTTGTCAAGAACTACGACCAGGACAGACAGGGGTTCGTCCAGGTTGACATCAACACCAGAGATTACAGCGAGAACAGGCTGGTGTGGGCGAGAATGGCATTCCCTTACGGCGGTACCAAGTGGGGAGATTACTTTGTCCCTGAGATAGGGGATCAGGTGCTGGTGGTTTTTGAACAGGGTAATATCGAGAGGGCCTTTATCATAGGGGCTGTACCCAAGAACAATTCTTCCTTCGTCAAAGGAGCCTTTGATGAGAAGAACAAGATAAAGAGAATAACAACAAGGAACGGCAATACCATTACCATTATCGACAATCCCGAGGGAGACGGAGAAAACGACAAGATAACGGTCCATACCTCCCAGTCCCTTCACAAGGTGGAGATCGACAATGAAAAGAAAAAGATCCTTATCTCGGATAAGGACAGCGAAAACAAGATCGAGATGAAGACCGAGAACGGTCAGATGGAGATCTGGGCCAAGCAGAAACTCACCATCAAGGTGGGAGATAACATAAAGCTTATCATGAACGGCAGTAACGGAACTGTGACCTTAGAGTCCAACAAGCTCAAGATCTCAGAGAATGACTCAGCGGAGATCAAGGCCAACAGCAGACTTACCATAGAGGGCGGAAATGCCACAGTTCAGGGCAATTCAACACTGAACCTTAAGAGCAGCGGTCCGGTGGCTGTTGACGGAACACCTATAAAGCTTGGATGATGAGCACGGAGGAAATACATGGAACAATCATTTTTGGGCACGGGAGTGGCTTTTCCGCCACAGATTGATCCCGCCACAGGCAGATTCAAGATGTCAAGCGGGTCCCAGAGTGTAAAAGAATCAATATACATAATTCTCATGACGCAGGTCACTGAGAGAATCACAAGACCCGGATTCGGAACAGAAACGGCATCCTATGTTTTCATGGATACATCACTTACCGAGCTGACCATCATGCGAAGAGATCTGACCAGTGCCATTCTTCGGCAGGAGCCAAGAGTAAGTGAGGTAAATATATCAACGGATATGCAGGCCCAGCAGGGATATATAATGATCAACGTTGACTACACCCTGGCAGCCAATAATCAGAGAGACAATCTGGTATTTCCTTTCTACCTCAACGCTGAACCGGAGCCTGATGATGTAGAAGAGTACTATGAACCGGAAATAATTGATACGGAAGAAGACTACTGATGACTAATGCTTTCAGACCTCAAAGTGTTGAGGACATCGAGAACAAAATAGAGAAGCTCAGAAAGAGCTATACTCCCGAGTGGAAGTTCGACAGGGAAAATCCCGATGCCGGCTCCGTGATAGCTCAGGTCTTTGCACGGCAGACCGTTGAGAACAACATGCTCATGAGCCAGATGCCCGAGCGCTATCACATGGAATTCGTGAACATGCTTGATGCCACCCTGCGCCCTGCACAGCCTGCAGCCAGCATGGTTATCTTCAATTACGGACAGGCAGGCCTTATGGGAACCCAGGTGCCAAAGGGAACAAGGCTTACGGCTGATTCAGACACCACCGAATCGGGATTTGTGGTATTCGAGACAGAGAGAAACCTCTATGTCACGGACGCGCAGATTAAAAGTGTCTTTGCCACCGATGCCGAGAACGGCACCATTTCTCCCATATTCGGAGATATTAAGACACCTGACATCATCACAGGTGACATCAGTTACACCGCAGATGATGAGGATTTTACCGAGGATTTTATGCAGGCTGAGGAAGAAGAGGAAGAAGAGGAGCTTGAACCCTCCTATATTGTTCCTCCTTTCACTTTGTTTGGCGAAAAGAGCAATGTGGGAGTAAGTGTATTTACCATTTACGAGCAAAGGCTCTTTGACGGTATAGATGAGCCTATTTATATAAGGTTTGAAGGCGCACAGGATGTCATAGACAGAATTGCCCAAAAAGATCTTGTTTTCAAATATTACTCCAGGAAGGGCTTTAAGACATTTGATAAAGTGAAGCTCCTTGAGGATGGTAAGACCTTCATGCTGATAAAGAAGGACAAGCAGCAGAAGGTTACCATAGGTGATAAGGAATACGGTGTTGTTATCCTTGAAAGCCGTAAGATCATGACAGACTCCCTGGAGATTGAGGGAATAACTCTTTCCGCAGGCGGTGAGTCAAGAAGCCCTGAGTACGTGGGAGACGGAATGCAGGAGCTGGATACCGGAAAGTTCAATCCTTTTACAGAAGAACTTGCGGTATTTAACGAGTGCTATATAGGTAACGACCCCTGCTTTGCCAAGGCAGGAGCCAGGATAACTCTTAAGTTTAAGACCAACTATCACGAGAACAACCTTCGTATAAGTGCCGAGGAGGAAGAGGCTGAGCTTGCCATAATAAAGAGAAAGCCAAGAAAGACCCCCTATGACAATCCGGCACAGGCTAAGGTTGATGAAGTGACTCTTGAGTACTTCAATGGCATAGGCTGGAAAAAGATAAAGTGTGACTCTGAGTACTCCGGAATGTTTGAAAGCTGCGAGGAGGGAGACTACAGCTTAAGCTTTATATGTCCCGAGGACTGGTCAAGATCCGAGTCCGGCCCCTACAGCGGCAGATGCCTCAGGATGAGGATAGTTAAGTCGGCCAACTGCTATATGCGTCCGGCAATTCACACCTATCCCACCATTGTTGGACTCAAGATTTCCTATTCCTATGAGGGAAAATTTACGAATCCCGCACGTATAGAGAGAATAGGCGGAACAAAGAAGGAAGATATCACTGCAAAGTTATATGATAATGAGCCCTTTACCATCCTTTCCGGAATTGATTATCACGAGGATGCGGTTTACATAGGCCTTGACAGAAAGATGACCGAAGGACCTGTGAGTATTTATTTCCAGCTCTCGGACATCAACAATCAGAGCGGCGTAAAGGTAAGGATGGAATACAGCACAGCAAGCGGCTTTTCCGAGATGAGGTTCACGGACCTTACCGAGAACTTTACAAGATCCGGAACAGTGATGTTCATGCCCCCTGCTGATATGGCAGAGAAGGCTCTTGAAGGCAACAAGCTTTACTGGATACGTATACTTCGTGCCAAATCCCAGAAGGACGATAAGGATGCGTTCCTTCCAAGGATAGCAAGACTGTGTCTCAATGCGGTGGTAGTGACCAACGTACAGACCTCTGAAGAAAGAGATTACTATATTGACGATATTGTTCCGAATCTGAAGATGCCTCTTGGAGCCGATAACATACTTGATGCGGAAGTCTGGGTCAATGAGATCGGCTATACCAGAAAAGAGGAGATGGAAAGGCTTCTTGAAGAAAGCCCTGAAACAGTAAGGGCCGAATATGATTTCCTGGGAAGGATATCCGCCTTTTATGTACTCTGGAAGGAAGTCGACAACTTTGCCGATGCACCGGACAAGAGGTGCTACCGCATAGACAGAATGACCGGAAATATCATGTTCTCCGACGGTGCCAAGTGCGATATGCCAAGAGTTACCGACGATGTGGCTTTCAAAGCAAGAATACGATCCACCGACGGTGAGGAAGGAAACTTAAGCGAAGGCGAAATCGTGGGAATAATAGGATCCGCACCTTATATTGACACGGTATTTAACCCCATAAGATCTCACGGAGGAACAAACCTTGAGACCATAGACCACGCGCTTCTTCGCTGCGCGGGTATCATGAACTCCAGATATAAGCTGGTATCCGAAAGAGACTACGAGAGATTCTGTCTTGAGTTTTCCGACAGTATAGACAGAGCCAGGATCGTGGTGGGAGATAGGATAGACGGAAGCTACAATCCCAGCGACATCTCAGTTGTTCTTCTTATGAAGGACTATGCTGACGGAGCTTTCTCTTTTCACAGAATATCCGCAAGGCTTAAGAGGGAGATGCTCAAAAACTGCGAAGTCACCATTTCCCAGGATAACCTGCATATGGTGGAGCCGATATTTGTGGACATCTCCGTATGTGTATGGGCTCTGGTCATGGATATGGATGACTCCTTTGAGGTCCAGAACGAGGTGAAGACGGTTCTTTCGGATTATCTTAGCCCCGTAAGGAGCTCCGACAATGACGGCTGGGAGATCGGAAGTCTTCCCAAGGAATCTCAGATACTTATGAGGCTGGGTGTTTTAAGAAGCCGCACCGTTATCCAGAGGATCACCATGATAGGTCATTATATTGATTCCTTCGGTGAACACGAGATGGATACCAGAGAAATAGAGGTTACACCCTTTATGGTGCCCAGAAACGGACAGCATAAGGTTATTATTACTAACAAGTAAGGTACAAAAGTATGCTAAGAGTTGATGAACTGAAAAACAGGACCTATGAGGAGAGGATGGAGGACGTCTACAGAGAACTCCCCATAAGATCCTCAGAGTGGACCAACTACAACGCATCGGATCCGGGAATAACCATTCTGGAAAACCTGACAGCTTTCTCTGCCCTTCAGGGCGCGGAGATCGTGACTTTAAGCTACAGGGCAAAAATGGCTCTGCTTAAGATGGCAGGTTTTATTCCGCAGCGTGGAAAGTGCTCGAAGGTTCTTTTATCATCAGATCATATTGCAGAAAAGACTCTTTTAAAGGCGGGGGAGAGATTCCACCTTGGGGACCTGATATTCGAGACCAACAAAGAGGTGAATATCGGAGTGTCAAAGCTCCTTGGAGTCTTTGCTGGGGAGGGTGATGAATACAGGGATGTAAGCTTTGTCCTGGACAGAGAGATAAGCGTTCCCGCCAGATTCTTCGGCGAGCAGCCCAAGAAAGGCAACAGCGTATACTTCATATTCGACAATGATCCGTCTTCGTTAAAAGAGCTGATCTTCTATGTGAAGGTGATTGAGAAGGCCACAAGAAACAAGACCCAGGACAGAACAGAGCATATATTTGCGGACCTTAAGTGGGAATGCTTTACCGATACGGGATTTACCGAGATAAATGTCAGGGACTTTACCTGTGCTTTCCTTCAGAGCGGAGAGATAAGATTTTCACTTCCCAAGGAGGGCCTTGCAAAATTCGGGGATACTCCGGTAGAAGGCTACTGCATAAGAGCAACCCTCACCAGAGCCGAGTACGATATTGTGCCCAGGGTCACCAATGTTTACGGATTCCTGTTTGAGGTGTGGCAGAAGGACACAAAGGCCTTTTCCCAGGCCTTCGGAAGAAATGATTCCATCACCGTAACCTCGCCCATTGGCAGCGAGCAGGTTTACTATCTGGTATTCGGCAAGGAAGAGAAGGGCTCTTCCTACAGAAGATATGATCTTGTTCCGGAACCGGGGCAGAAGGGAAGGTACTGTATATACAAGGATCACCGTGACGGCAGAGTGACTTTCTCTTTTGACAAAGAGGAATTTGGGTACGCTCCCATAAAGACCAAGGACTGCGTCAGAGTCATAATCTACAGCGAAGATGTGATGAGGCGCTACAACGTCGGCAAGGTCATCGGATATGATGATCAGGAAATAGATATACCCAGCAGTAACATCGTTCATGAGTCGTTCTTCCTGATTGCCAGGAGAAAGACCCATGACGGATTTATTTATGATTTTGTAAGGCCCGAGAAGAAGGGCGAGGGAGCTCTTTATTATCATCTTCTCGAGGGAGAAGGAAGGATCATTATCGAGGATCCCGGCGACTTTATAGATGCGGATCTGTTCATGGGAAGTGTTGCCGAGAACAGCGGCCCAAGAGGAAATATCAGCGAGGGCAACATGCTCTTTATCGACAATAACAGTATTCCGGACGGATTCTACAATCCGGGGCCGGGAACAGGCGGGTCCTTCAGAGAGAGCCTTGAGCAGGTAAAGGACAGATTCATCAGGGATGTGAGGACACCCTACAGGGCAGTCACCGCTTCGGATTACGAGTACATCGTAAAGACGACACCGGGGCTTTGCATCAAAAAGGCCAGAGCCTCTATGAATGACAACACCAACCTGGTAAATGTGGTGGTACTTCCGGATTCCGATGAAAGATTTCCTAAGCTTTCCAGGATTTATACCGATAAGATAGAACAGAGGCTTAAGGAAAGGCACCTTCTCACAGCAGACTTTAAGATAATAAAACCTTCCTTTGCGGCAATAGGCGTTAAATGCACGGTTTATGTCAAGAAGCATTTTACCGACTGCCGCCGTCAGATAGAGGAGAGGATACGCAGCAAGATAGACTATATAGACTCGGAGCACAATTTTGGCGACAAGCTTATGTTTGAGGACGTTTTCCACGCTATAGAGGATCTTTCCTGCGTAGAATATGTATATGACCTGTCACTTCACTCGGAAAACGGAAAACTGGCTCAGATGAGGGAATATGACATATATCCCAGATTCGACTGCCTGTGTTACCCGGGAGAAATAATCATAGAACTGGTCACATCTGACAAATAAACACCCCGGAGCTGATGGATAATGGCTAATGATATTTGGTATTCAATTAGGAATAACAGAATAAAACAGGGCTGTATAGGAGGCTTTAACCTGGAAAACGACAATACCCTTGTGGTTGATGAGTCCCAGAGGGACCATTTCGCTTTCTTGAAGCCTATAGACGGTGTAGTAGACGACTCCGAATGGGGACGTCTTTCCTGCAACCTCCTTTTGCCGGAAGAAATGGTGTGTTATATTTATGTTATAGCATTTAATACGCTAGATATTGTAGTGGGCGAGGGACAGAGTCTAGACCTTGATGAGTATCTTTGTGATGGAACGGTAAGTGCATTTGATAAGGTATCCTTTTTATCGGGTATGGGAGCCAAAAGATTTGTAAATACCGATGATTTTCTTCTGTATGATATCACGGGAAGATTTCTGTTTGTGGCCGTAGAGATGCTTGGAACCGGAAAGGGTTCCATCGGAAAGATCAGAGTAGGAGCAAGAGGTGATAATTTCATGGGAGCATTCCCTGAAATTTACAGACAGCGCGGAGGCTTCTTCCACAGATATATGTCTATCTTCTCCAGCATCTACAATGACATCAGCGATCAGAACGAGAAGCTCTATGAGATGCTTGATCTTGATAAGTGCTCCGCCGATCTTCTTGAGATGTACGGCTCATGGTTCGGTATTGACCTTAAGGGCGGCTTCCTTCCGGAGGACGTTCTAAGGACCATTGTAAAAGAGGCATATCAGCTCAACAGGATGAAGGGCACAAAGTGGGTCATTGAGAGGATCCTTCAGATCGTCCTGGGTCATGATGCAATCCTTCTGGAGAACAGACTTCAGGAGGGCGGTGTCTTTGACGTTACGATCCTCATAAACAGGAAGCTGACGGAGGAACTAAGGCATCAGCTCACCTTCCTTCTTGATCAGTTCAAGCCCATAAGGACCAGGATAAGACTCCTTCAGATGGAAAAAGAGGCTGTTATGGACGGCAACAGTTATCTTGACCTTAACGCTACAATCCCTACAGAAAAGCACGTTGTGCTTGATGAAGAGGCTCTCTACGACGGTGCTATAACACTAAAGTGAGTTTATGGAGAAAAAGAAATGACGATTGATGAAACCAGAAGCGCTGACAAGCTTCAGTTGAATGTCCATGGAAAAGTGGATGCCAACTCTTCTCCGGAGCTTCAGAATGAGATCCTGAAAGCATTCCAGAAGTGTCCCAGCATAATATTGAACCTGCAGGATGTTCCCTACATCTCCAGTGCAGGACTGAGGGCACTGCTCATAGGACAGAAAACTGCCGGATCCAAGGGCGGTAAGTTCCTGATCATAAATGCTTCAGAGTCTGTTGTTGAAGTTCTTCGGGTGACCGGACTTCAGAAAGTTCTGAGTGTACAATGATTCTTTTTTCTCATGTGACTAAAAGTTATGAAACAGAAGACGGAAAGACTCTTGTTTACAGGGATTTTTCGGAGGAAATCGCAGATGGGGAGTTTGTGGTTCTGACCGGGGCAAGCGGATCCGGGAAGACCACACTTATCAGGATGCTTCTTAAGGAAGTAGAACCTGATTCGGGGACTATTACTGTTGACGGAAAGGACATCGGAAAGATCACCCAGAGGGACATCCCCTTTTACAGAAGGGGGATAGGGGTTATCTTTCAGGATTTCAAGCTGATCCAGAACAAGAGCGTATATGACAACCTTGTCCTGGCAATCCTGGCTACGGGAGGCTCCTATGCAGGGGTTGAGAAAAAGATAGTCAATGTGCTCACCATGCTTGGGATAGATAATCTTCACAAGAGATTCCCCAGGGAACTGTCCGGAGGAGAACAGCAGAAGGTGTGCCTTGCCAGGGCTATCATCAATAACCCTAAGATACTTCTTGTGGACGAGCCCACGGGAAATCTTGATCCCACATCATCAATAGAGATAAACAGGCTTCTTGACGTTGTAAACGCTCAGGGCATCACTGTTGTGATGGCAAGCCATGACATAGAAGCAGCTCTTTCAGAAGGAAGACGCAGAATAGATCTGGACAACATTAACTGTTAGAGGGGGATTTTGGGAATGTCGAGGAAACAGGTTGTTTCACTAATCTTATCGTGTATGTTCTATGCACTCACTATCGTAGGATTTTTCTTTTTCAGCGTAACGCTGATCATTATTGTGTTCTTATGCTTTTCACTGTCTATCACCAACTTTGCCTATCAGTGCTATCAGGTGCACAACGATTATACGGGAGCAGAGCATCTTCAGCAGGAGATCGGTATCCTGAATGCCGAGAAGAACAAGCTGGAGATGGATTATGAGACCCTTATAAAGGCCAAGGACAAGGAACTGGAAAAGAGACAGGAAAGCATTGATGAGCTTACCGAGGAACTTGGCAAGACCAAAAAGGCCCTTGGAGATATGACCACCAGGACCAGTGAGCTTTCAGAGCAGGTGCAGACCAGGGACAACGAGTATGAGTCCCTTCTTCCTCCCGATGACGACGATGACAAGGCTACCATAGATATCATAGAAGTAGCCAAAAAAGCCATCAGTGAGCTGGCAGATGAAGCAAGGAAGGTGGGGCTTCGGATCAACATATCCAGCGCTTCCGACAGACTTATGGTCAACGCCTCCGCCAAAAGGATCCTCATCATGTTCAGGAATATCATTGATAATTCCATCAAGTACATGCAGAGGGAAGGAACCCTTGTCATCACCATCTCAGCCATTGACGATGACATTTTCATAGTTCTCAAGGATACAGGCAAAGGCCTTCCTGAGAACGAGACCAAACATATCTTTGAACTTAACTTCCAGGGCTCCAACCGCATAAGCGGAAACGGCCTCGGACTTACCCAGGCAAAGGCCATTGTTGAGCACTACGGCGGAACCATTTACGCCAGAAGCCCTCAGGGCAACGGAATGGGCATATATATCCAGCTGCCCACCACATAAGGAGGAGTCATGAAAAATAATCAGAGGGTATTCATCTTCTTGTTTGTATTCTTTTTTGTTGTTGCTGTGGGCGGAATGCTGGGATTTGCAGGAAAGAGCTCAGCTCTTGATAAGACCAGGAATTCCATCGGAGCAAAGACTGCGGTTCTTGATCAGACCATAACCGCCACTCTTACTGACGAGGAGCTGGCTATGGATGAGGAGGAAACCGAAGCAGAGCCGGTTGAGGCAGAAATAGTTGTTCAGGAACAGGAGCCTGAGGTTGAGATAATTGAGATCCCCCAGGATCAGATCACTGTGGATGAGACCGGAGAAGATGCCGCCCAGGCTGATGCCGATGAGGCAAAAGAGACAGAGCAGGCGAAAGAAGATGCTGAAGAAGAAACTGACGGATCCGGCGTTCGCTATTTTAAGTTTACGGTTGCCACCAGCATCCATGTTCTTAACGTAAGAAGGCAGCCCACCATCGAATCAAAGGCGGAGTATCAGCTCAATATCGGAACAGGCGGCTATGTATTAAAGCCCGGCAATGACTGGTGTTATATCGAATCCGATCAGGGTTACAGAGGATACTGCTCGACGGAGTATCTGGATATTACCGAGATGACAGCTGAGGAGTTCCCGGAGCAGCTTCGTGATGAGGTTGAAATGCCCGACGAGGAGCTGTCAGGCGCATTCAACAGTTAGTTTTCTGTTTGGAGGAAGGGGTAATGAGAGACTACCTCGATGATAAGCTTTCAAAGAAAAACATTAAGGATGAAGAGAGAAAAAAGAATCCTCCCGTGAATGACGACGAGGAGGAAGAAACATATCTTTATGATATCAGAAAGCCCATGGAATTCATAAATGAGAGCACAACCGGAGTCTTTGACATAACCAAACAGACCGGGCTCAATACCGCCAAAAGTGTCTTTGACAAGGGTGCTGTATTTAAAACGGGGCTATGATGAGGTGCATAGATGGGAAGCTACGAAGACGGTTCAAGGGATAAGCCATTTAAGAGCTATAACGAGTACATGCAGTATATCTTTGACTGCGTTAACGGATGTCTTGATGCCTATATATCCAAGATGAAGGTCACCTTTGCCAACGGCGAGGGAGGCTATAAAAACGTGCTTTATCCGGATATCGAGCTGGCAGGAGATGCCTGTAAGAACAGACTGTCCGCTTCCTACAAGGAAAGACTGGGAGTTGCGGAGGAGGGATCTTCCGGGACGGACACAGCTCTTTTGACCGAGGAAAAGGATGGTTCTGCCAAAGAAAGCGATGATGAGGATGATCTGTTCTCACTGTTCGGCAGCGGCAATTCTGACTCAGAAAGCAGCAGTGACGATGACGATGATGAGATCGACAACGACCTGATGGCACTTCTTGGAAGCTTTGCCGCCGATAACCCGGTGGACGAAGAAGTGGTGGAAGAGTCCAGGGTCTGGGATGTCATTGAAGAGGACACAAAGGTCCCTGTTATAGAGAGGCTGCGGATAATAGACGAGAGGGCTGAGGCAACCATTGAAAACGGCATCAGTCTGCCCTTCTATGAACTCTGCAAGAGACTTAATTTCGAACCCTTTACCAAGTTCTGTTTTGCCTGCGGAATCCTGTCTTCCACACAGACGGATTATGCCGGCGTTTTCCATATCATAAACGAGAACGGAGCTCTTTCGGCTCCCACAATAGAATCTGCCGCCAAAGTATTTTTTGGCTCTGCCTATTCCATAACAGGAGCCTACGGCGACATGTCAGCCTGTCTTGAGCAGCTTCTTCCGGTGCTTCCTTTGCAGGTGCAGGGCAGCATGCCATTTTCAACAGTTGTTTCCCCTGACAAGAGAATGATCGATTTTCTGTTTGGCCGTGATCCTCTGCTTCTTGATGAGAATTACAGCCGATTTATCAGCATGCTCACCGATGACAAGGAGCTTGATCCTGTTATGGCAAACCAGGGAAGGCTGGATGCCATGAGAATCTCCTACAATGACGGTGTCAGGATCTTTTATTACTACGGTGACGATGGCAGCGGAAGAAGGTTCTTTGTTAAGCACTTTTGCAGAGAGAAGGGCCTTAAGGCCATCACCATCAACTGTAAAAAACTTTTCAACTACGACTTCCAGTTTGTGGAGAGAGCTCTCTGGTCCGTTACAAGAGAGTGCATCCTGGCTAAGGCCTGCTGCTGTCTTACCGAGCTGACCTTCAGAGAAGAGGAAAAGGAGAAGTTCTTCGGTTACATGGATCTTGCTTTTTCCAAGCTCACGGAAAAAGACATTCTGGTATTTGCCATGAGTAAGCTCTTTATAGACTTCAGAGAGGTCACCAAGAGCCAGTTTACAGACCTTGAGCTTCCGGCTCCCGATACAGGCGAAAGACTTACCTGCTGGGAGTATTTTGCCAAGAGCTTTGATCTTGCTGAGGATGTGGACCTTCTTGAGATGTCCACCAAGTTCATTTTCACCGCAGGTAAGATCCATGATGCTCTTATTAAGGCCAAATCCCTGTCAAACATGGACAATGAGGAGAAGATATCCAGGGCCAGCCTCTTTAAGGGCTGCAATGCCCAGATGAGTTCCGAGCTGTCCCAGAAGGCCACCAGAGTAGAGGCCAAGTTCGGCTTTGACGATATCGTTATGAACGATGACCAGAGGGAGACCATAACCCATGCCATCGAGCAGATGACCTACAGAAAGCAGGTCTACGAGTCCTGGAACTATACCAGGAAGTATCCTTACGGCCGAGGACTTACGGTTCTTTTGTTTGGTGCTCCCGGTACCGGTAAATCCATGATGGCTCAGGTTATTGCCCATGAGCTTAACCTTGAGCTGTACAGAGTTGATATTTCCAAGGTTGTAGACAAGTACGTGGGTGAAACCGAGAAATCCCTGTCAATGATATTCAGAGAGGCCAAAAAATGTAACGTCGTACTGTTCTTTGACGAGTGCGATACCATCTTTGCGAAGCGTTCCGATGACGGCGGCTCCAATCAGGCATCCGCCAACAACAAGACGGCTCTTTTGCTTCAGGAAATGGAAGCTTACGACGGAGTCTGCGTTCTGGCCACCAACTACAAGCACAACATCGACCCAGCGTTTTTCAGACGTATGAAATACATCGTCGAGTTCCAGTTCCCGAATGTGGATACCAGAGAGATGCTGTGGAGGACCACAATTCCCAAGGATACACCTCTTGGAGACGATGTGGATATCAGATTCCTGGCAGAGAAGTTCGAGTTTGCCGGAGGTAATATCAAGAACTGTATCCTTAATGCGGCTTTCCTTGCGGCAGCAGATCCTACCGCCAACGGCCAGGTCTGCATGAGACATTACCTCAATGCCATCAAGTACGAGTTTGTCAAGGTGGGTAAGGTATTTACCAAGTCGGATTTCGAGCCCTACGCCGAGGAGGTCGGACTTGCATAAATGTGAGGTATCATCTGCCTTTTTCACCGGCAGATTCGTATAAAGATATAGATTAAAAATGCCGATATAATACGAGAGAATATACACTTTTAGACTGAAATTTAAGGCTGCCGGGAACCCGACGGCTTATTGGTCTTTTTCCGGAAAGATTATGAGGGGAACGTTATGAAAGTGAATCTGAGGAAGAAGTTTAATAATCTTAAAGCAGGGGCAAAGAGAATATTTATCGGGATGCTTATCCTGTGCCTTATTTGTACGGCATCGGGAATAGGGACCATATTTGCATATGCTGATGAGCCGGATCCAATTGTAGCTGAGCCGGAGCCCACAGATCCCACGGAGCCCACAGACCCTGCGGAGCCCACAGATCCCACAGAGCCCACAGAGCCCACAGAGCCCACAGAACCCACAGAACCCACAGAACCCACAGAACCCACGGACCCTACGGATCCCACAGATCCTACGGATCCCACGGACCCTACAGAACCCACGGACCCCACAGATCCTACAGATCCCACAGACCCGGAAGATCCTGAAAATCCTGTAGAACCGGCAGACCCTGCAGAGGGAGAGGGCGGGGAAGAAATCGATTATCTGTACAGACCTAATGACATCGGTGTCACACATACCAAGTATCATTATGACGCTGATGGAAACGAGATAATAGATGATGAGAATGAAGCCTGCGAGATCAATGAGGAGGGCATCTGTGAAAAATGTCATGCCCTGAAGCCGCAAGAAGAAGACCCGGCGCTGGTGGGTATTGCACCGACTATCAGTGATGACGACCTCAAGACAAAGATATTCGGGTATTTCTTTTCTGTCGTACCTGCTACAAGTGCTCTGACCTACAACGGAGAAGATCAGGTACTGATGACTTATGATAATTTGTCGTATTCAGATAAGGAAACCGCTATAGGTAATTATAAGTTTAGGGCGATAAGTCAGATGCAGATAAATGGAGCACTTGCCGGAACGGATGATCCTACTGTATATAGAAAGGATGCAGATACATATAATCTGACTCTCACAGCACAACTGCATTACGAGAAAAATCAACTTGATTCTGGGTTTATGGAAGTAAGCACGACTTACACGATTACCATCGATAAGATTCCCATTACTGACGACAGTATTTCAAAAACTTTCAAGAACGGACTTGTTTCCGGAGGAGAGCAGTATACCGTTGACTATATCCAGTCAGATGCAGAAGAGGATAGCTTCAGAGATCCTTTGAATTTCGTGTTAAGCGGTCATAGTCTTACTAAAGATACCGATTACACCATATCCGAAAACCTATGGAGCAGTGATGATTATCCGGAAGCCGGCAAGGGTTATTACCTGACTTACACAGGAACAGGTAACTTTACAGGTACAATAGTTGTCGACATCACAGTTCCATATACAACTATTCCGGATATGATTTATACCGGACCTGTAGAAGATAATGTAATGTACATCCAGACTGAAGTCTCTGCCCCGGCCGGTTATGAGATGTTCTCAGAGCTCCCCAATCCTAAAGGCAGTGCTTCTCCGGGAACCATAACAGCCAATGATATCGGAAACAACAGTGTAACTTTTTACATGAGAAAATCGGGCACCACAAATTCCTATAAGAGGACTGTTACTTTTAATATTTCTCCGATATCTCTTGCTTCAACCTTTGTTACATATGGCCCGTTTAATGATGGAATATCCTCAGAAGACGGAACTACCATTGATTATAATAATTCCAGAGAGAGCAGTTTTACCGATCCGATTAACGTAAAGGCAGTTGTAGGAGATCAAACATATGATCTTACTGCAGGAGAAAGCTATACGGTATCCAATGACCTTCCCGCTGATTTACTTAAAGCAGGGGAAACCTATCATATCACTCTTACCGGAATTGAGCCCTATACAGGTACCAAGGAAATACCGGTATCGGTAAAAGAACCTGCACTTCAGTTCAGCAGTGACAGTATAAACTGGGGAGACAATCAGGGACATTATGACAGAGAGGTATATATTAAGGCATCTGAAAGGGATAAATATGATATAAGTACGACAACTGACGGGTCGGTACCTTTTAGCGGAACGGTTCACATTGATACAGCGTATGAAGAAGAAAGCCTTAACCTATACCTTAAGGTAAAGGATAGTAATAATCCCGGAAGAATAATAGGGACTTCTGCCGAAGTGACAGTTGGTGTTGACATCAGTGACCCAAGAGTAAGTGCTGCCATTTCCGAAAATGTGATTTATACGCCGGAATCTTCCGGGGAGTCGTGCATAGATATCACAAAGCTTCTTGGAACAGATTATTCCGGTACCGTAAGCCTTAAGTACAATGACGGAACACTGCAGGAGAACCTTGTAGCGGGAACCCATTATGAACTGGTTAATCCCGTTATTACAGAACCTGCATCTGTATCCGAAGATGGTACAACCTATTTTCTGACCGTAAAAGGTCTTCCTTCCGGTGGATTTATCGGGGAGAGAAAAATCGGAGTTGTTGTACCTTCAAAGAAGCTTCTTTTTGACGGAAGTGAAAAAGCAGATGACTCTGTATATATTAATCACGTGGCAATAAAAGTGGCTGACTCCGGATATTCAATAGGCCTTACTGCCAGTGATCTGGGTGAGTCAGTAACCTATGATAAGGCAGGTAATAATCAGACAGTAACTGTTTATATAAGAAATACCGGTGAAGGTGGTCACATCAGCAAGCAGACTATTACAGGACTTAATGTAAGCAAGCCTGAATTGCTGTATGCCGGAAAGCCCACCATGTCCGACTTCTACGAGATATCCGTAGAGCTGAGCGCTAATCTATACGATATTGTGAAAGTCGTGGAGGCAGACGGAACTTCCGCCACACCGGATAATCCAACAGGTGACGGAACCTTCTCAAACGGCAAGTACACAAGAACTAAAGAGGGAACAGACCAGTCTTTTACCGTATATGTTCGTTACAAGGATTCGGATGAAAGTGTTGATCCTATCGCCATAGAAGTTACAGGACTGAATATCTATCCCGGTGGCTATACGGATTTGAATCTCAGATACAACGGAGAGCTTGCAAGAAAGCCCTGGTATAATGCCAACGTCAGTATCACTGCTGACGGTTACGATGTTGCGGAGTATGAATCCACCTCTTACAAGAGCAGTTATGTAGTAAAGGATGAAGGAAAGAATAAAGTTGACCTTTCTTTCCGGTTCAGAAATGATACTGCCCGCGTTGAGTCTGTAAGAGATATTGAGATCAACATTGACAAGACTCCCGGCACCGGAAGGATCAAGGTAGGTGACTACACCAGCAGCTCTTTTGTATCATCGGATGATCTGGCAAAGGCCTTTGACAGCGCCGAAGAGATTACTATTTCGGGAGAGGACGCCCTCTCAGGAGTGGATTACATCAGATACTTCCTTACCGACACCTATTACGAGGACGTAGCTGCTCTTAAGGCCGCTGTTCCTCCTACCTCGGAGTCGACGCAGTGGAAGACCTACAGCGATGACAGCAAGCCGACACTCGTAGAGAACAAAAAGAATTATCTCTACGCCATCACCTATGACAAGGCCGGAAACAGCACGTTTATTTCCTCCGGCAAGCTTGCCTGCTCAACAGCAAAGGCAACAGGCGAGATAAAGGTGGGTAAGTACTCAAGTAAGAAGTTCCAGACTTCCGACACCAATGCCATGTATGTCAACAAGCCTCAGAAGGTTGCCATAACAGCAAGTACCGAGGGCATGGAAATCGAGAAGATCGAATACTACATCAGTGACACCTACTATTCTTCCTCTGAGGAGGTTGAGGCAGGAATCAGGGACAGAAGCTCCAGCTGGAGAACCTATTCCGCAAGCGCACAGCCTGAGACCACCCTCAAGGAAAAGAAGAATTATGTATACGCAAGGATAACCGACGGAGCAGGTAATTATACTTATCTCTCCACAGCCGCAGTTGTATATGACACAGTGGCACCTAAGCTTACCACCTACAAGGCTGTACGTTCCGACACCGGTACCGGTGCTACGGTTGCCTTTGCAGGATCGGATGACCTTTCCGGAATCAACAGATTCAAGATCGTTGTCAGGGAAAAGACCTCCGATAATATGACGCCTCCCGACAAGAATTACATGATGGATATGGGTGGCTTCATAGAAGTTGGCAGTTCAGACGGAAAAGAGGCAGTGGCTTCCTATGATGTTAAAGACCTTGAAGCCGGCAAGACCTATATGCTCTACTTTGCAGCTGTAGACAGAGCAGGCAATATAAGCAATGTCAAGCAGCAGGAACTCAAAGCAGGCAGCGAGCAGGCAGCAGGAAGCGGTTCAGGTTCAGGCTCAGGCAGCTCCGGCTCCGGTTCGGGCTCGGGTGGCCTTACTCCTGCACCAAACGGAATAGCAGGTTCAGGCCCTATAACCAAGACCCCGGGCAATATCCCTTCCAAGACTCCTGCGACTCCGACTACGGCAGAGAGGATTGCCGGAACTACCATCAACAGAGAGCCATATATTGCCGAGGCTACAGGAAATGTCAGGATTGGTGAAATAGAGACTTCAGGCTGGAACAGGATATCCCATGAAGTCAAAGTTGCCGATAAAGGCGCACAGCTTGAAGTGGAGATGAGCGGTACCTCCAATGTATCGGGAGAGCTCTTTTCCGCAATGAAGGAAAGGGATGTTACCACGAGACTTCGTATGGCAGAAGGTGTGAAGTGGGAGATCACCTCATCGGATGTTGCCGATGCCTCTGCATCCAATATTGACCTTGGAGTAAAACTCGGAAGTAAGGCAATTCCTTCCGGTGTTATACAGCAGCTTTCAGGCTCATATCCTCATGTGGAGTTCTCCATAAACCATGAGGGAGACTTTGGATTTACCGCTACCATCATCGTTCCGGTGGGAGCATCAAACAGCGGCAAGTACGCGACTTTGTACCGCTATGATGCTGATGCAAGAACAGCTACGGTTGAGGGAAATACCACGGTTGATGATCTTGGATATGCAAGATTCCCTATGACCCATGCATCTGAGTACACGGTGGTGATCACCACGGATAAACTCCTGGCAGCAGCTGATACACCTTCCGATGTGGAGGAAGGAACCGTGATCCCGACAAATGACACTGTAAGGCTCAGACTTACCGATATATTTGCCTTCAGAGGCGATGTTCGCGTGTGGCTGTTCTTTATAGCATTCCTGAGTGCAGTTGCCTGCCTGATCATACTGTTTTTGCCGCAGCTTCAGAGAAAAGACGATTCAGGGGATGAACTTTAATGGCTTACATAGAAGAAATAATACCCGGTAATCTACAGGCTTTCGACTTACTTATTCCGGATGTTCTGAAAAAAGAGTCCGTTTTACATGGGGGCTTTCACTTCTACGGAATAAGTGAGTCAGATGAAGCCGTCGGGTGCGTTATAACCGAAGACAGAGCGGATACCGCACAGATCCGTTACCTGTACATTGCTCCTTTTCTTCGGGGCAGCGGGGTAATGGATCAGATGCTCATGACTCTTTTCCTGGAGCTTAGAGAAAGCGGCTACGGGAAAGTGGCCATGGATTATATCCCCGGTGAATATGAGGTGCTCACTCATATGTCCAGGCGTTTGGGTTTTACAGAAGACAGGATGGACCTTTCTTTTTTCAGATTTAAAGCTGAGGACATAAAAAAGTGCGCGGTTGCCTCCTATGATCCCAGGGGAATAATCCGTATGAAATATCTGCCGGAAGACAAGAAAGAAAGGCTTTTTAAGATGATCGATAAAAGCTTTTCTTTTTATGATTTTAATTTGCCGGGAAGAGGCGACATCCTTCCCTACAGCATGGTATATCTGGAATCCGAACAGCCCAGGGGAGCGCTTATTGTTCAGAGCCCCAGTATTTCCGTCCTGCCAGCCACGGAGGACATAAAGAGATTCCCGGAACCCGGATCTCTTGATCTTACTTTGTTCTTTGTCGGGACCACAACACTGAAGGCGCCGCTGTATCTTTTGAGCGGTCTGTGCCGCGTCATCCGGAAAGAGATCGATGACAAAGTCATCATGACCGGATACTTCCCGGAAGGCCATGTATCAAGGCTTCTGGAGGGAACCCTCGGTATCAGAGGAAGCCATGAGGTCAGAGCGACACTGAATCTGTCAACTATTTAGGAGGGGCATTATGATACCTCGTTTTGAAGAACAAAAAAGAAGACAGGCCTCCGTTTTTAAGGACAATGCTATCATACAGGACAGAAATCAGCGGATCAGTTCTGACTTTGCGGAAGGCAGAGTCGAGTATGAGGAAAGCTTCATTCAAAGTGAAGCAGATCTTCAGCATCAGTTTTACCTGGACTATACCGAAAAATGGGGACAAAAATCAGAGGGGCAGCAGATAACTCCCTCCAACTATGTGCGCCCGGAAGAGGCTGTTATCCATAACCAGAATCTTGGTTATAAAGACCGCTATAGAAGAAGGAAACTGGCTACGGGCTTTAAGGATATGTGGAATGGTAAGCTTAAAGACCTGAATCAGGCCAACCATCAGGAGCCTGTTTACGGGCTTAAACTTTCCGACAAGCCGGGAACCTATGCTTTTGACATCATGAAAAGCACCGTCAGACTTGGATATATAGAGCTTGCAAAAAAATCCATCATGGAAGATGCACAGCAGGGCGTCGCAGTGGATCCTCTTTTTACCAAGTATGAAAAAGAATTCCTGTCTCTTGCACCGCCTCTTGTAATCTCGGGTGGTGATGAGATGACCGGAAATGTTCAGATGACACGAGCTTCCATCGATGCCTTTACGGCTTTCATGAAAAAGGCCATGGCAAAACCGGTGGAAGCCATAAAGGACGCAGCGCTGGACGCTCTGTACTCCTTTGGCTCAATCCCTGAGAACCTTCTTTCGGAGCATGCAGTACCCCAGAAGATAGATGAGCTGAAACTCCTGAAGGACAAGTATAAAGCTGTGGCAATGCTCTTTGAAAAAAAGGGCAGTGAGGATGAGATCACAAAGGCTTTTTTGAAAATGTCCAAGGACAAGGAGCTTGTTCCAAGAGATAACCTTGAAGTTGCGAAGTACGTCTATAAGTCCATTGATAAGGACATGAGATATGCCTTTGAGCATTACGGAGTAGATTTTAAGAATGACGGGTCACTTCTTGACCTGGAGAATCTTGATAATGCCCACATCAGAAAGACCGGCGGCCAGACAAAGGCTCTGATTTCCGGCCTTAAGAAGAATGCCAAAACCAAGCAGATTGCAGGAGCTGATGAATATTGGGACAATCAGTCCAAGAAGCTTATCTCCAAGGATGATCCCAACCCTGATAAGCCCCGGAAGAAGGTCTTTAAGGACAGCTATAACATTGCGGGAAGTATCAATGCCCTCAATAAAAACAGCAGAAGCAAGGTGGAAGATGACGGCAACAAGGCGCTGTTTGACCAACTGTGCGAGAGCGGCAACAAGATAGCTCTGGCCATCAGTGATATAGATAAAGAACTTTCAGACGCGGAAGATATCGAAGAGAGAAGAAAGGCAGACCTTCTGCTTCGCCCGGAGATGAAGGGAAGGATCACCAAATATCTTGACAAGAGACGCCAGCAGCAGCTGGATCTTATGGACAGAGCGGCCGGTGTCATCAATGCCTTAAAACACCTTGCAGGAGAAGGCGAGCTTGATCCCAACGGCAATCAGGTGCTTAAACAGCTCAGATATCAGGAGGCGGAAAAGAAGCGCAAAAGGCCGGGAAATAATAACAATAACGATAATATCGAAAATATTGTGGAGAGAGACATTTTTGTTCTTTCCATGCGCACGAGGACCTTTGCAGACGTAAGGAATGCTCTTTTTGAGAAGTTTGCAAATGACGTGAACATCGGAGTTTTGAGAGCTCTTTTGAATTCTCAGGATGCTTCAAAGCAGTTTGACCTTCTGACTCTGGATAAAGTTGATCTGATGACAAAGTCACTTGATGAAGTGCGTGCGGCTTTTGAGCAGGCACTGTCCGGAAACGAAGCCATCGCCCTGTATGAAAATACGGTACTTGAGGTTCAGGAAACCACCAAGAATCTCTATGACAAACTAAGCAAAGACGGTTACAGTGCACTGTCGCTAAAAGACAGGGCAGAGCTTGCAGAAGAATTCTCAAAGCTCAGGGCCAGAAGATATGCCCTGGCAAGGCTTAAAACCCAGAAAGGTATTGCCAACAGCACCTTTGATGCCCTGATGAAAGCCGGAAAAAGTGCTCAGGAGCTTCTTGCTTTAAAGAACAATGAGATATTGACCAACGCCAGGTTTAAAGCTCTTTCCGATCACATGGAACTTATCCGAACAAGAAGACTTAAGGCGGCAGCCAGGGACGGAGTTCTTGATATCAACCTCCTTGAAGGAAACGAGCAGCTTAAGGTGGCAGCTCTTTTGGAGGGGAAAAACGGTAACGCTTCAGCAGCAAGCTTTTTTGAAAAAAAGGAAACTGCCGCCAGGAAGACACTGATAGCCCACCTTGGAGAGCTTTCTGCCCTTACAGTCAGAAACGAAATGGCCGGCAACATGCTTCTTGGTCTTGGAGAATACGGCCCTGTCTTGAGAGAGGAAAGGCTTGATGATGAGGATGATCTTGAGCATGAGCCTCCTATAGAAGTTGAAATTAAGGAAACCGACAAGAAGAAGATGAAGAGAGTTTCAGACTCCTTCAACAGGCTGAAAGAAGATGTGCATCTTGAGGGTGATCCCGCAGTCAGCAAGAACAAGGAAGCACCTCTTCGCCGTAAATCCAAGATGAAAATTGACGATTGAGACAGCCTTTTGAAAAAAAATTACTTTTTTTCTGCCACAGGTCATCCTTCTTTCGTATATATAAGCAAAGAGATGAAAACATACTTAAACCATTGGTGCAAAGTAGTATAATAAAATCAGCAGGAGGACAATGACATGAAGGCAGAGAATAATATTAAGGAAGCAGCAAACACTACAGCAGAGGCTGCAAAGAAAGTGATCGTTAACGACGAAGAGCTTAATAAGACCACAGGCGGTAGGGGTGTTGCGGTTACACTCGCTTACAGCGATGATGAGAAGAACACCGGAAACGGCACTATTTATGGAAATAACAAAGTATAAGACGGAAACCAAAAAGAAATCACTTAAGAGGGTGGCGCGCAACGCCATCCTCTTTGGCGCGTTTGCATTCCTTATTATGACTGTGGCCGTTGAAGGAATCCTGTTTATTTTCCCTACTCTTCAGAACTATAAAAGAGAGATGATACATGAGGGGGACTACGCATATTCTCTTATCGGACAGGAGTACGTGGAAGAGATATATAAGGAGGTAAAAGAGGTATATTATTCAGTCCCCGACGATATTAAAGCGGACAGATTTTCCGATGAGTTTAAAAGCTACCTTATACCTATTATAGATGACGATTTTCTTGCTGCCAGAGAGATACTTGTCAAATGCCGCAAAGCAACAAAAATCGGTAATATCACCTTTACTTTTTTTGATGAGGATAAAGAAAGCCTGGTATTTGTCCTGGACGGAAACGTGGGAGAAAAGGCCTATCTTCCCGGGCAGTATATCAACAATAAAGTCGGCACCATTGATTCTCTGGATACCATTAATAAGATCATGCGTTCTGACTGGTATATGCACGTTACCTATGGTAAGGCCAACGGTTTCGAAGCTACCAATTACGAAGGTATCTACGATACTGAAGGAAATCTTATAGGTTATATATCCATAACCATCAGCATCAACGCTTTCGTAAAACAGATCCTTCTGTTCCTTTCCATATATATTCCCATAATGCTTGTGCTGATTCTTTTCCTTGCATTCAGAGCTAACACAGAAGCCAACAAGAGGCTTATCAATCCGATAAATTCCCTTGCCCGGGCTGCAAGGCAGTACACTGCTCTGGATAAAAACGGAGAGGGCGCAAATACAAAGGTCTTTCAGGATCTCAATATCAGCACCAATGATGAGATCGAGGAGCTTTGGGACACCATGGTGGAGATGGAAGACGATGTGTCCAATGCCATGAAGAAGATCAGAGAATCCGCAGCCAAAGAAGAGAGAATGGCGACGGAGCTGGAGCTGGCAAAGAGCATACAGCTGTCTGCCCTTCCTTCTAATTTTGATGACTTTGATGAGGATACAAGATTTGATATCTATGCCCTTATGACTCCCGCCAAGGAAGTGGGAGGAGATTTCTATGACTTCTTTATGATAGACAAAGACCATCTTTGTATGGTTATTGCCGATGTATCAGGTAAGGGTGTGCCGGCAGCTCTTTTCATGATGAACAGCAAGACCCTCATTAAGAACAGGACACTCCAGGGAGGAAAGCCTTCTGAAATACTCAGCTTTGTAAATGACGGAATCTGTGAGGACAATATAAACGAGATGTTTGTCACAGTGTGGCTGGGAATCCTGACCTTAAGTACGGGAGAAGTTATAGCCGCCAATGCCGGCCATGAATATCCTTTTATCACAGATGAGAATGGCAGATATGAGCTTTTTACGGAACCTCACGGAGTGGTAGTAGGGGCTTTCGGAGGCCTGAAGTACGAAGATTATACTTTTACACTTAATAAGGGAGACAGACTGTTTGTCTATACAGACGGTGTTCCCGAAGCCCAGAACAGAAAAGAAGAATTTTTTGGCCGTGACAGGATCATAGATACGCTGAACAGGCATTTGGAGGAGAAACCGGAAGAGCTGATCACATCCGTAAAGGAAGAGATTGATCGGTTTGAAGACGGTGCCCTCCAGTTTGATGATATTACAATGCTAAATATTACCTATTATGGATAAAAAATGTATTGACGCGACTAATTGCCTATGTTATAGTAGACAAGCGACAAGAAACACATGTCTTTTTTTTATGCCAAAAATTGAGTATTAGTAAATCTAATATAATTACGCACGGAGGTGAAATAATGCGTACAAGAATCACATTAGCATGCACAGATTGCAAGAACCGTAACTATGATACAACCAAGGATAAGAAGACACATCCCGACCGTATCGAGATGAAGAAGTACTGCCCTTTCTGCAAGAAGCATACTGTACATAAGGAAACCAAGTAATTTTTGTCCCTGATCAGGAGGTACATTCTAACATGAATGAGAGCAAGATGAGCACTTTTTTCAAAGGTGTTAAGGCAGAATTCAATAAGATCATATGGCCCACAAGAGAGGACATTATCAAGCAGACTACCGCTGTTGTAGTTGTTTCTGCTATTACTTGTGCGCTGATCGCTGTACTGGATATCGGGTTTGAGACAGGAATGAACTTCCTTACATCCGGTTTCTTTAAATAAAAGGAGATAATATGTCAGAAGAAATGGAAATGAATCTCGAGCAGGCTGCCGAGAATTCTGCCGAGGTAGTATCTGATGAGGTATTATCAGAAACAGATGCTCCTGTTGAAGCAGAAGCTACAGCTGCAGAGGAATCAGGTGACAATGAGAATGTTCATTGGTACGTTGTCCATACATATTCCGGATATGAGAACAAGGTAAAAGCCAATCTTGAGAAGACCATTGAGAACAGACATCTTCAGAATCAAATCCTTGAGGTAAGAGTGCCTCTTCAGGATGTGGTTGAGGTCAAGAACGGTGCCCGTAAGAATGTTCAGAGAAAAATGTTCCCCGGATATGTTCTTGTTAACATGGATATGAACGATGAGACCTGGTACGTTGTTCGTAACACACGTGGCGTTACAGGATTCGTTGGACCGGGAAGCAAGCCGGTTCCCCTTACAGATGCAGAGATCAAGAATCTTGGCATCAACACCAAGAACGTTATTACAGCAGACTTCGGCGTAGGCGATGAGATCGCTGTCGTTGCCGGTGTCTGGAAAGATACTACAGGAGTTGTTCAGAGGATGGATCTTGGCAAGCAGACAGCTATCATCAATGTTGATCTGTTTGGACGTGAGACTCCCGTTGAGATCAGCTTCGCAGAAGTAAGAAAGATTGATTCATAACTAATCTGGTATTTAGGCACGTGAGTGCTTAGATATATAGCCTGCATTGCAGGCATGTAACCGCTGAGTGGGAGCAACACTCAAAATGCTCTTTGAGCATTTTGTTAGTGTTGCCCCTGCGATAGGTTCCAGCCGAGGTCTTTTCGAGGCTGTCGAACCGAACCGCTGGGAGCAGCATTAACGCGAGAATTGTTGCGTCCGACCACATATTTTCAGGAGGTGCCATAATGGCAAAGAAAGTCGAAGGATATATTAAGTTACAGATCCAGGCTGGTAAAGCAACACCAGCACCACCTGTTGGACCCGCACTTGGTCAGCACGGTGTAAACATTGTTGAATTCACAAAGCAGTTCAACGCACAGACAGCAGATAAGGGTGACGTTATCATCCCTGTTGTTATCACAGTTTATGCAGACAGAAGTTTCACATTCATCACAAAGACTCCACCTGCTGCAGTTCTTCTTAAGAAGGCAGCTAAGAT
>JAILFT010000205.1 GCA_024697425.1 Butyrivibrio sp.
GAGAGAGAATTTTTAAGATCATAGAAGTGGGAGAAGAGGATAAGTACAGTAAGGTCTATGATTTCTTTATGATGGCCACCATCATAATCAGTATCATTCCGCTCTGTACCCATTCTGTATCTATGGCCTTTTTTACTATCGATAAGGTCACTGTATCTGTCTTTATAATTGATTACTTATTAAGACTCATCACAGCAGATTTCAAGTTAAAGAGAGGGGCGCTTTCTTTTTTACTGTATCCCTTTACACCCATGGCGATCATAGATCTTTTGTCTATCCTGCCATCGATTACGATCCTGACCAGGGGGTTGCGCCTTCTGAGAATATTCAGACTTTTGAGGACCTTCAGGGTGTTCAGGGTTTTCAAGGCATTCCGTTATTCAAAAAATATAAATATGGTCATTCATGTGTTTAAAAAACAAAAGGACAGTCTTATTGTTGTTTGCGGTTTTGCCATTGCATACATCCTTATCTCGGCCCTGGTCATTTTCAATGCTGAGCCGGAGACTTTCCCGACTATGTTTGAAGCTATTTACTGGGCTACGATTTCCCTTACCACAGTAGGGTATGGTGATGTTTACGCCACCAGTGCCATAGGCAAGTTCATTACCATGATATCCGCTGTTCTGGGAATTGCCATTGTAGCCCTTCCCGCAGGAATCATTATCGCTGGCTATCAGGAGGAACTCGAAGACCGTAAAAGAGATACCACAGAGTGATTAAAAAAGAATATACTATTTATCAGGATTATTTATGAGGAGGCAATATTATGAAAAAGAAAATCTGTATCATGATGGGTGTCATTATGCTGACGCTCTCAGCCTGCGGTGCGCAGAATGATGGTCAATCCCCGGCAGACTCCCCGGCAACAACTGAAGCTTCGCAGGCGTCTTCCGAAACTGAGGCAAAAAAGGAGGAGCAAGGCTCAGCTGATAGCAAGGGGGAAGAAGCTGCAACTGAGAAAAGTGACATTCCTGAGCTTTTGGTCAGGACCGAGTATCTGAATAATTACTACAAGGGCAGCTTCACAGAGGATGCTGAGGGAAACAGCCTTGAGCATAAGACACTTTTTGAGGGTTCCGTGCAGGCTCTTATGGTATCCAAGGACAGCGAAAAGGATTTCCCTGAGCTCTACAAGGCGGTCAATGATATAGCCAACGAATATATCGACGCCTCCAAGGCAAATGCCGATGAAATGGCAGATACGGCCAAGGAGGATCTGGAGATGTCCATAACTGAAGGTTATTCTTTCTTTGGCCCCTATTCCGACAGAAGCGTTACTTCTGTTACAAGAGTTGATGACAAGATCCTTAGTTATATCGACAATTATTATTCTTTTTCTGGTGGAGCCCATGGCATTTACGGACTCCAGGGCAGAACCTTCGATGTTACCACCGGAAAAGAGCTTTTGGTATCCGATGTCATATCTCTTTCTGAGGAGGAGCTGAATTCCATTCTCGTCAAAAAGATTGAAGAGACTACAGATGATCCTGATACCTTCTGGGATCTGGAGGATACTCTTTCCAGCTACAAGTATGATCCCATGAATACTGACCCTGTGGACTATGAGAACTATGAGTATCCTTACGTCTGGTACCTTGATTATGACGGAATTCATTTTTATTTCGGACCTTATGCGATAGCGGCCTATGCCAACGGAGCAACGGATGTAAGTATAAGCTATGAGGAGCTTGCCGGGAAGCTCAGCGAGAAGTACCTTCCTGACACTTCAAAGGGCTACATCACCGGAATAGACCTTCCTATGTACAGCGATGAATATGACGATGATTCATCCGATCTTCATTTTGTGTATACCTTAGAGGGTGAGAATACCATGGCAGATGGTTACCAGACCTGCAAAGCTCTTACGCTTAAGGAAAAAGACAGATCGGCTACGGCGGATATCTATTTTGAGTATGACTACGACATGCCTTCTGTACATGGATATTATGTAAGGACTGATGACGGCAGAGAGTATGTATATGCCACGGTTCTTTCTTATAATGATTATACAGAGCTTGTGGTATTTGACTTGTCTGATGGCGGGATAAAGCTGGTGGGACAGGAGTCCTTCCATATGGCATACATTGACGCAGGTGATGACAACTTTGGAGAGCTGATTATCACCGATCCCGAGAACATGCCTCTTGGCAAAGTCTCTGACATGATGGGAACCTTTACCTGCTTTGGATCCTACAGAGTGGGCAAAGACGGTATGCCTGAGCTTAAGGAAAATGTCTATAAGATCAGCTGGATTTCTGACAGCATAAAGACTAAAAAGGATGTTGAGATCACTTTGCTGGAAGAGGACGGAACTGTAGTAAGGAAAGATACCCTTGTGGCAGATTCTCCTATAAGTCCCTTCAGGACCGATATGGAGACTTACATTGACGCAAGACTTCCCGACGGACAGATAGTGAGGTTTACATATTCGAACGGCAAATATCCCTATGAAATCGGGGGAGTGCAGGTGGATGATCTCTTCGATGGCTTGCAGTATGCGGGTTAAAGGGAAAAAACATGTTGACGAATGGACGTAAATGTGGTATTGTTGCACTGTGATTAGAAGTGGGCTTGAAAAAAGCCCACTTTATTTATGCCAGGAAAGAGATCCGTGATAGCCTCCAAGGGGCTTTACCGCGCATATCTTTCTTATCTTTATGAGGAATATGAATACATGAAGAAAAGCGAAATAGAAACCAGAACAGAAGCTCTTTTGCAACCGATCGCAGAAAAGTGCGGCGTGTCCATCTATGATGTGGAGTATGTCAAGGAAGCAGGCGAGTGGTACCTTCGGGCCTTTATTGACAAGGAGGGCGGAGTCAATATCAACGACTGTGTTGATGTGAACCATGCTCTGTCGGATGCCCTGGATGAGGATGACTTCATAGAGGAGGCCTACACCCTTGAGGTTTCAAGCCCGGGACTGGGAAGAGCTTTAAAAAAGGACAGGCACTTTGCCAACAGTATCGGACAGGATGTTGAGCTTAAGCTCTTTAAACCAAGGGATGGTGTTAAAGAGTTTGCCGGTACACTGAAAGGGTTTGACGACACCACAGTGACCGTAACAATAAATGGAAATGACGAAGAGTTTATAAGAAAAGAGATATCAGTTATTAAGCTTGCTCTGGATTTTTGATCCGGACGGAAATGGAGATTACGATGAGTAAAGAATTAATGGAAGCCCTTGAGCTGCTGGAGAAAGAGAAGAACATTAGCAAAGATTCAATGTTCGATGCAATTGAGAATTCCCTTATCACAGCCTGCAAGCAGAAATTTGGAAAGGCTGAGAACTTCAGAGTTGAAGTGGACAGAGAGAACTGTGACTTCAAGTGCTTTGCTGACAAGGAAGTAGTTGAGACCTTTGATGATGTTATGGATCCCAACATGGAGATTTCTCTTGACGATGCCAAGAAGATCAGCAAGAAGGCCAAGGTTGGAGATATTATCAGTGTTTCTCTTAATTCCAAGGAGTTTGGACGTATCGCCACACAGAATGCCAAGAACGTTATCCTTCAGAAGATCCGTGAGGAGGAGCGTGGTGCTATCTACAATGAGTACTTTGAGAAAGAGCATGACATTGTGACCGGCGTTGTTCAGAGATTTATCGGAAAGAATATTTCCATTAACTTAGGTCGTGCCGATGCCATCCTCAATGAGAATGAGCAGGTTAAGACAGAGGTTTACAGACCAACACAGCGTCTTAGAGTATATGTACTTGAGGTAAAGAACGGTTCCAAGGGACCAAGGATCCTTGTATCCCGTACACATCCCGATCTTGTAAAGAGGCTCTTTGAGCAGGAAGTTGCTGAGATCCAGGACGGAACTGTTGAAATCAAGTCAATTGCAAGAGAGGCCGGAAGCCGTACCAAGATCGCTGTTTATTCCAAGGATCCCAACGTTGATGCGGTTGGTGCCTGCGTAGGTGTAAACGGAAGCAGAGTAAACCTCATCGTTGATGAGCTGGGCGGAGAGAAGATCGATGTAGTAAGCTGGGATGAGAACCCCGGTAATCTTATTCAGAATGCTCTTTCACCTGCCAAGATCGTTGCGGTATTTGCCGATCCCGATGAGAAGAGCGCCAAGGTTGTTGTTCCCGACTATCAGCTTTCACTTGCCATCGGTAAGGAAGGTCAGAATGCAAGACTTGCAGCAAGACTTACCGGTTACAAGATCGATATCAAGGATGAGACCCACGCTAAGGATGCACCCGGATTCCGTATGGAAGACTATCTTGATGATGAGGACTATGAGGATTATGAAGATGGTGAGTATGAGTCTGAGGAGTACGAGGGCGAAGAGTACGAGGAAGGCCAGTACGAAGAGGGCTCAGAAGACAACTCTGAGGAGTAATTCATAATGCAAAAGAAAATTCCAACCAGAAAATGCGTTGGCTGTGGAGAAATGAAGGAGAAGAAAGAGCTCATCAGAGTCATTAAGACTCAGGAGGGTGAGATCTTTATCGATGCCACAGGAAAAGCCAATGGAAGAGGCGCATATATTTGTAACAGCGCAGACTGCCTTAAAAAAGCACTGAAAAACAGGGGCCTGGAGAGATCACTTAAATCACAGATTCCTGAGGAAGTGCGGGCAAGATTAGAAAAGGAGCTTGGCTGATATTTTGGATCAAAACAAGATATATTCCTTGCTGGGTCTTTGTATGAAGTCCGGCAAGTTGAAGAGCGGTGAGTTTGCCACCATGGAGGCAATCCGCAAAAAGACTGCGTATCTGGTGATAGTATCTGAGGATGCTTCTGATAACACCAGGAAGCAGTTTAGTGATAAATGTAAGTACTATAATGTCCCGATAGTATTTTTTGGAGATATGGAAAGTCTGGGACATGCAATAGGTAAGGATGTTCGAACAAGTCTGGCAATAACAGACCTTGGGCTGTCTGAGTCACTTCGGAAGAACTTACTCGCAGAAGAAATTGGCGGAGGTAATGTGAATGGCAAAAATTAAAATATCCGAACTTGCAGGAGAGCTTGGATGCGAATCAAAGGAGCTGCTTTCCTTTTTGCAGGATAAGGGAATAGAAGCAAAACGTTCTAACAGTTCTATCGAAGAGACAGATGCAGACGTGGCCAGGAAGCACTTTTTGGGTAATGACAAAAAGAGTGCTCCTTCAGTGAGCGAAGAAAAGAAGGAAGAGGCCCCCAAAAAAGAGCCTGAGAAAGAGAAGGCACCTGAAGCAAAGCCTGCTCAGGAAGTAAAGAGTGAGGGACCAAAGCCTGCTCCCATAAAGAGACCCGAGGGCGCAGAGCCTCCCAAGAAAAAGAAGAAGATTATTGTTGTTACCAATAACAACAATTCACAGCAGAGACCTCAGGGCCAGGACCGCGGAAGTTTTAACGGCCAGAGGCGTGATGGAAGAAATAATAACAATAACAATAATCAGGGCAAGAGACCTACTTTTGCCCAGGCTCAGAATACCTATCGTCCTATCAAACCTCTGACAGCACCTTCACAGGTTGAGAGCTACAATACAGCAATCAATAAATACAACTCTCAGAAGCCTGCTCCCAAGAAGGAAGCAGTTGAGCAGGCACCTGTACAGACACCTGTACAGGCTCAGCCTCAGACACAGGCACCTGCACAGGCTCCTGTACATACACCTGCACAGACACAGCAGGCTCAGCAGCCTCAACAGTCAAGACCTGCATCCCCCGCTTCTTCAGGTCCAAGACCAGGTGCTCCTTTTCAGAGACCAGGTGCTCCTTCTCAGAATGACAACAGGGGCAGAGATAACAGAGACGGAAGAGATAACAGAAACGGAAGAGATAACAGAGACAACAGAGATAACAGAAATGCCGGAAGAGGTGACAGATTTACACCCGGTGGCAGAAATGATAATCAGGGCTCAAGACCTGACAGAAACGGCCAGAATGGCGGCGGTAAGTTCGGTGGCGGAAAGGACAACAGATTCGCCGGTAAGAACAATCCAAGAGGTGGCTTTGACGGACCTGCTGAGAAGCCTGAGGGCGGACATGACAACAGACGTCGTCAGAACCAGGAGAAGGACAAGAGAAACAAGAAGGATTTCGCTTTAGAGCAGGAAGAGCTGATGCCAAGATCCAAGCGCGTCGGCAGATTCATCAAGCCTGAGGTCAAGAAGGTGGAGGAACCTGAGGAGCAGATCAAGGTAATCAAGATTCCTGAGAAGGTTTCCATCAAGGAACTGGCTGAGAAGATGAAGATGCAGCCTTCTGTTATCATTAAGAAACTCTTCATGGCAGGACAGATCTCCACTGTGAATACAGAGCTTACTTATGAAGAAGCTGAGAATATTGCTATTGAATACGACATCATCTGCGAGAAGGAAGTTCCCGTTGATATCATCGAAGAACTTCTTAAAGAGGATGAGGATGCACCCGAGACTCTTCAGAAGAGACCTCCCGTTGTCTGCGTAATGGGTCACGTTGACCATGGTAAGACATCACTTCTGGACGCTATCAGAAAGACCAGCGTTACAGACAGAGAGGCCGGCGGTATCACCCAGAGAATCGGTGCTTATACAGTATCCATCAACGATCAGAAGATCACTTTCCTTGATACACCCGGTCATGAGGCTTTCACAGCAATGCGTATGCGTGGTGCAAACTCCACAGATATCGCAGTTCTTGTGGTTGCTGCCGATGACGGTGTAATGCCTCAGACTATCGAGGCTATCAACCATGCCAAGGCTGCAGAGGTTGAGATGATCGTTGCGGTTAACAAGATTGATAAGCCCAATGCCAACATTGACAGAGTCAAGCAGGAGATGACAGAATATGGCCTTATCGCTACAGATTGGGGCGGAACAACTGAGTTCGTTCCCGTATCTGCAAAGACAGGTGAGGGTATCGATACTCTCCTTGAGACCATCATTCTTACATCAGATATTCTGGAACTTAAGGCTAATCCCAACAGAGAAGCCAGAGGTCTGGTACTTGAGGCAAGACTTGATAAGGGCCGTGGTCCTGTTGCCAACGTACTTGTTCAGAAGGGTACACTTCATGTGGGCGACTTCATTTCTGCAGGTGCAAGCTCAGGTAAGGTTAGAGCCATGGTTGACGATAAGGGCAACAAGCTCAAGGAAGCTAAGCCTTCACAGCCTGTTGAGATCCTTGGACTTTCAGATGTGCCCAATGCCGGTGAGGTATTCCTTGGACACGAGACAGACAAAGAGGCCAAGCAGTATGCAAACACATATCTGCAGCAGCACAAGAAGGATCTTATTGAGGAGACCAAGGCCAAGATGTCACTTGATGATCTGTACTCCAAGATTGAGGAAGGCAGACTTCAGGAACTCAACATCATCATCAAGGCTGACGTTCAGGGTAGCGTAGAAGCCCTTAAGAGCAGTCTCTTAAAGCTTTCAAATGATGAGGTTGTGGTTAAGATAATTCACGGCGGCGTAGGTGCCATCAATGAGTCTGACGTAACACTGGCAGCAGCATCCAATGCCATCATCATCGGATTTGACGTTCGTCCCGATGCTATGGCTAAGAGCATGGCTGACCACGAGGGTGTTGAGATCAAGCTCTACAAGGTTATCTACCAGGCAATTGAGGAGATTGAGTATGCCATGAAGGGTATGCTTGCTCCCGTATATGAGGAAAGAGTTACAGGACATGCTGAAGTTCGTCAGATCTTCAAGGCATCCAAAGTCGGTAACATCGCCGGTGCCTTTGTTAAGGACGGTATCATCAAGAAGGAATGCAAGGTTCGTATCACAAGAGACGGCGAGCAGATCTTCGAAGGTGATCTTGCTTCCCTCAAGAGATTCAAGGATGATGTTAAGGAAGTTAAGGAAGGCTACGAGTGTGGTCTTGTATTTGACGGATTTGATTCCATCAATGAGGGCGACATGGTAGAAGCCTACGAGATGGTTGAGGTACCTCGTACCTGATCTCCTTTCACATGAGGAAAATAAATGAGAAAAAACAGTAACAAAAACAGAAGAATTAATGGCGAAGTTCAGAAGGTTATCTCTGAGGCGATCCGCTACAGCAAAGATCCCAGGATCAGCCCCTTTACGTCTGTTATGGACGTAGAGGTTGCTCCGGATCTTAAGACCTGTAAGGTCTGGGTTTCCGTCATGGGCAATGACGAGGACAGAGAGCGCACCGCAGAAGGCCTTAAGAGCGCAGCCGGATATATTCGCAGCACTCTTGCCAAGGAGCTCAATATGAGATATACACCTGAGCTCAGGTTTATAATGGATGATTCAATAGAGTATGCAATCAATATGTCCAAGAAGATAGACGAAGTAACAGCAAAAGACAACGAGGCAAGACTTGCAAGAGGCGAGGAACTTTCCGAGGAGTCTGAGGAAACAGAACCGGAGGAAGAATGAAGATAGATAATCTCCTTGGCAGTGCAAAGACTATCGGTATATCAGGCCACATAAGACCTGACGGTGATTGCATCGGCTCCTGCATGGGCATGTATCTTTACATTACCAGAAACTATCCTGAAGCAAGGGTTGATGTGTTTTTAGAGAAGATACCTCCCGAGTTTCTGTTTCTTAAGGATTCAGACAAGGTAAAGTCCGATTTCACAAGCGATATTGAAAGCTATGATCTTTTTATCGTGTGTGACTGCGGAAAAGAGCGAATCGGCGATGCCGAAAAGTTTTTTGACTCTGCAAAAAAGACAGTGAATATAGATCACCATATCAGCAATCCCGGAACAGGGGATGAGCTCTACATTGTGCCTACGGCCAGCTCTGCCTGCGAACTGGTTTATGACGTGATTGACCATGACAAAATGGATGTGGAGATTGCCAAGTCTCTTTACATGGGCATTGTCACCGACACAGGTGTTTTCAAATACAACAACACATCACCAAAGACCATGCAGGTGGTTTCTGAGCTGATTTCCTACGGCTTTGATTTTGGAAGCCTTATAGACCATGTATTTTATGAAAAGACCTATCTGCAGAATCAGATTCTCGGAAGAGCGCTTCTTGAGAGTATCCGTATCATGGATGGCAGATGTATCTTTTCATCTATTTCAAAGGAAACCATGGAGTTTTATGGCGCTGACAGCAACGACCTGGATGGCATTGTAAATCAGCTTCTTTTGACCATAGGAGTTGACTGCGCAATATTCATGTATGAGGTTGCCCCCCTGGAATACAAGGTCAGCCTTAGAAGCAATGGGGCTGTCAATGTATCTGAGGTTGCTTCCATGTTCGGAGGCGGCGGCCATGTTCGCGCAGCCGGATGCAATGTCAACGGCACCGTGCATGATGTAATCAATAATCTTACCAAGTATATCCATAAGCAGCTTTCCTAAAGGAGCTGCTTATATTTTTAGAGGACACTGATGCCAAACAAATACAACGGACTGATAAATATATACAAGGAGCCCGGCTTCACTTCCAATGATGTTGTAGCCAAAATGCGCGGCATCCTGCATCAGAAAAAGATTGGTCACACCGGAACACTGGATCCGGACGCGGTGGGGGTTCTTGTGGTTTGCCTCGGCACCGGGACCAAGCTGGTGGAGATGCTCACAGACCACGACAAGGAGTATATTGCTGTGGTAAAGCTTGGGGTAGTCACAGATACTCAGGATATGTCAGGGCAGGTGCTGGAGACATCGGAAGTTAATGTAACAAGGGATGAACTTCGGGAAGCTGCCAGGGCCTTCGTTGGAGACTACGACCAGATCCCGCCCATGTATTCAGCCATCAAGCAGAACGGCAAAAAACTCTACGAGCTTGCAAGACAGGGCGTAGAGGTGGAGCGTAAGCCCCGTAAGATCCATATAGATGCCATAACGATCCTGGACGATTCCATGCTGGAGTCGGAGCATCTTTTTACCATGGAGATAAAATGCTCAAAGGGGACATATATCAGGACCCTTTGCCACGACATTGGGGCAAGGCTCGGATGCGGGGCAGCAATGCAGCATCTTACAAGAACCAGAGTGGGTGCCTTTTCTCTGGATAGTGCAATAACCTTATCACAGCTTGAATCCATTAGAGACGAGGGAACTCTGGACAGTGTTATAAAATCGCCGGAGTATATCTTCAGAGACCTTGATGCCATTCATGTCAAAGACTCTGCAAGAAAGCTTCTGGAAAACGGCAACAGCTTCAGAAAGGACAATGTTCTTAACGAAGATCCTTCCGGAGTCAATGACACTGAGTATGAAGAAGAGATGTTTAAGGACGGCAATTCCTTCAGAGTATATTCCGAGGACGATACCTTCTTTGGCATTTACACCTACAGTGAAAGAACAAGGCTCTTTAACGTGGAGCGGTTCTTCTATGAAAACAACTGAGTCAGGACAGCTATTTAATGCAGATAATATCAGGAACAACTGAATTTCATATAGAAGAAAAGACTGCTGTGGCCATCGGAAAGTTTGACGGCATTCATCTCGGCCACAGAAAACTCCTGGGCTATATCCTTGAGCAGAAGAAGGATGATCTTAAAGCGGTGGTTTTTACCTTTGACCCTTCTCCTGAGGAGTTTTTTACCGGTCACAGTGTAAGCCAGCTCTTTACCCGTGAGGAAAAAAGACGCGCCTTTGAGAAGATGGGAATCGACGTGCTTATCGAGTTCCCTCTGACAGAGGTAACTGCAGCCACTGAACCCGAGGACTTTGTCAGGAGAATCCTTGTGCATCAGCTGAATGCTGACTATATCGCGGCGGGCACCGATGTGTCTTTTGGCAACAGGGGAAGAGGCGACAGGCATCTTCTTAAGAGTATGGCAAAAGAGATGGGATATGAGCTTGAGCTTATCGACAAGGTCAGACTCGATGGTGAGGAGATTTCCTCAACAAGAGTCAGAAACGAGATTTCAGACGGCAATATGCCTATGGCTAAGAGACTTCTTGGCGCCGGATACAGCATAAGCGGTATTGTGGAGCACGGAAGACACCTGGGACACACCATTGGAGTTCCCACCGTGAACATTCTTCCTCCGGATAATAAGCTGCTTCCGCCCTACGGCGTATACAGCAGCAAAGTGACTTTGGACGGGGCTGTATACAAAGGCATGACCAATATCGGCAGAAAGCCTACCATTTCCGACAAAGAGAGGGTGGGAGTCGAGACCTACATCTATGACTTTAATGTGGATGTTTACGGCAAATTCATGGAAGTAGAGCTTCTCGAATTTTTAAGGCCGGAGATGAAGTTCGACAGCATCGACGACCTTAAAAAACAGATTGAAAGCGACCTGAAGAGGGCGGCAAACTGAAATTGTAATCCTTGGGAGGAACTATGAGTAAGTGGTTTAAGGAAAAGGGATTTTTTTACTTTTTTATTTTGATAAGTGTAATTGCTTTTTTCTTTCCTTTTTTTGCAAAAGGCTTTGTGCCCGGATCTGAGATTGGATTTCATTACACCAGGATTGATACTCTCGCCGAAAGCCTGAGGCTTGGCATATTTCCGGCAAAACTGCGCCCTATGCACATGAAATTGTACGGCTACGGAGTGGGATTTTTTTATCCGGATTTTTTCATATATCCTCCGGCTGCTTTGATAGCGCTCGGACTTGATTATGAAGCTGTTGTAAAAGTCTATCTATTTACTGCAATTTTATTATTCTCGATAATAACATATGAATGCTTTGTGAAATTGACAGGGAACAAGGTTCTTGCCCTGGGTGGACAGATATTACATATTTGTTCGCTTATCAATGATGATAATCTTTTTGGTGGACATGGAATTCCGCATTTATTTGCCTATATGGCCATACCGTTGGCTTTGTGCGGTCTGCTGGAGGCATTGAAAGAGGACAGGAAAGAGGGATATGTCAAATATGCGACAGGTCTGGTTTTTGTTGTACTTTCGCACCATCTGATATTCCTGACAATGCTTCTTTCAATAATCATTCTAATACTGTCCTTTTGGAAAACCATTGCAAAAAAGCCGGCCATCTTTGCAAAGATTTTCGGAATAAGCCTGGTTGGAATGGTCTTTACTACAGCATATTGGCTTCCTGCTCTTGAACAGGCTCTTAAGATTAAGCTGAAGGCGCTTTATGACAATGCCTATTCTCTCTCAGAGCACATTCTGACGTTTGAGGACATTGTGCTTGTTCATATCGGGCTTTTGCTTTCTCTACTGTTTGCGGCAGCAATAATACTTTTCTTTGTGATCCTTATAAAGAATAAAGAAATGAAGACAGATGCTGTCAGCCTGTTTGTTGTTAACGCAATCCTCATATTTCTTAGCTGCTCCAGGGCTTTTTGGACCAGCAACGTAGGGCAGGCTCTGAATTTCTTCCAGTATACGCAGCGCTTTGTGTTTGTACTTACTGTTACGATGATAATGTTTGTAATAGTTGTTCTGAGAGACGCTATTCCGACATTTGATGTATCTTTTTCTAAGGGAAAAGCGTATTATCCGGCCGTCATAGCAGTGTGCATGCTATTGCTTGTTTTCCTCACAAGGAATTTTGCGAGGCCAGGTTTTTTTGAGTTGTCAAAGATTTCAACTATGGAGCTTAATCCGTCTTTATACGCAGATGACTATGAGGTGTCAATGGGAGAATGGCTGCCCAGCGAGTGCGAGCCCACTGCGTGCCTGGAACCTTATGTTTCAAAGGCGGATGATAAGTCAACAGCGGAAGGCGTAAAGTCTGAAGGCGCGGTTTATTACGATGTATGGCTCCTTATGGACAAAAAATACTATGATGTTCCCTATGTATATTACTATGGCTATAAGGCATATCTGATGGATGATGGTGGGAACCCGGTTAAGGAACTGGAAGTGGGTGAAGCATATGACGATAACGGATATGTCAGAGTATTCCTTCCTGAAGGAGGAAGCGGAGCCGGGCATGTTCTGGTTACCTATCGCAAGACTGCGCTGCAGAAGGTTTCATATGTGATAAGCGCACTGGCTACGCTTGCGATAATTGTTGCTTTCGCTGTTTACTTTGTTCCAAAGAAGGAAAGAGCAAAATGAATTTTTGGAAATATCTGAGGATCCTGGCTGTTGGCATTATTTTGGGATTTCTTCTGCTGTCGGTGGTATATATGCTCCCTGTCGCTCCCATGAAGGCTAATACTTCAAGAGATCTGGAGATAATCGAAAAGGAAGGCGCATATCCAAATCTCATAGAAGGTGTTAAAAGTACCCAGCTTGACAATTTTACGGATACGGTAATGCTGTCACTGGCTGTGTATGACGGTGATGAACCGGCTTATGTAAAAGCTGTCTCGGGAAATCATTACGATGATAAAAATGTAGCTGACATACCGGAGCTTAAGGAATACCTGCGAGATGACAAAAGAGGTGAAGTAGTCAGTTATGCCTGGTATTGGCATGGCTACCTGGTCATAATTAAGCCTCTTCTTATGCTGACGGGGGTTAAAGGAATAAGAAGAATCAGCATGGTGGTTTCTGCTGCTCTGATATTGATCATTGTTGCGATGCTTGTTAAAAAGAGACAGATTGGATTCGTTGTACCTTATCTCATGGCGGTTACTGTGATCAATCCGATGGTGGTGCCAATGAGTATGCAGTATGGCACAGCCTGGTATACGATGCAGCTGTTCCTTTTGTTTTTGATACTTGCGGAGATTGATGATCCTGTGAAGCTCTCCATGGCTTTTTTCGCCGCGGGAATGGCAGTAGAATATTTTGATCTTCTGACTTATCCTTTGGTTGTATATGGAATTCCTGCCACTTATATGGTGTATTCCATCGACAGGAAAACCGGATTTGTCAGTGTGATAAAAGAGATATTCACAACAGGTATTTCTTTTATAGCGGGTTATGGACTTATGCTTGCATCTAAGCTTATTCTTGTTCTTGCTTTTGTGAATCCCGGAGTTGTGGAAGATGCAAAAAACCATATATTCCTGAGACTGTCCGGAGAGGGCATGGATACTGACATAAGGAGAATTGATGCCGTTACAAGAAATCTTGAAGTCTTAAATACGGAGTTTTATTATATTGCTGCAGCAGTAGCAGTGGCTGCGATTATAGCTGTTGCGATGTTGCTCAGGAAGAAAAAAGGTAAAAAAGCCATAACACCTTTGAAAATCATTCCATATATGATAATTGCTCTCACTCCTTTTGCGTGGTATTTTGTTTTAGCAAACCATTCGCATATTCACTATTTCTTTACCTACAGAAATCTGGCGGTGACTGCGTGCGCGTTAGGCGCGGGCGTGCTTGGGATTTTTGGTGCCGGGTATAAGGAAAGGTAGATAAAGTCAAAACTCTTTACATATATGAGGCTTTGTGATAATATTAGTTGGTTGCTGTCACAAGTGACAGTAGCAGAAACAGAAACGACCTTTACTAACGGTCATGGACACTCCAACCGGACCTTGGTAACAGGCGCATTTCAGGATTAAAGATCTATAAGGAGAAAAAGATGATCACAAAAGAGAAGAAAACAGAAGTTATCAACAAGTTTGCCAGAAAGGCCGGCGACACAGGTTCACCTGAGGTTCAGGTAGCTATCCTCACTGAGAGAATCCAGGAGCTCAACGCTCACCTTCAGAAGAACCCCAAGGATCACCACTCAAGAAGAGGTCTTCTTAAGATGGTAGGTCAGAGACGTAGCCTTCTTGGTTACCTCAAGAAGAAGGACATCGAGGCTTATCGTAAGCTCATCGCTGACCTTGGTCTTAGAAAGTAATTTCTGCGAATGCAAAGGCGGGATATGGCTGGCCCATAGCGGTCAGCTTGTTCCGTCTTTCTGTGTTTAATGAGAAAACAGCGCTTTTATGCGCTTTTCTAAATAGGTGAAAACATGTTTAAACCTGCACACGCACCTGAAGCACATGGATAATATTGCAGTTATCCTCGCTGTTTTCAGCAAGTGGATGATGGACCGCGGATGAGCAGGAGAAGGAGAAAAAATGGTAAAAACTTATTCAATGGAACTTGCCGGACGTACTCTTAAGATTGAGATCGGTAAGGTAGGAAAACAGGCAAACGGCTGCGCATTCATGCAGTATGGAGACACAACCGTACTTTGCACAGCTACAGCTTCAGCTAAGCCCAGAGACGGAATTGATTTCTTCCCGCTTTCAGTTGAGTACAGCGAGAAGTTCTACGCAGCAGGAAAATTCCCCGGCGGATACAACAAGAGAGAGGGTAAGCCTTCTGAGAATGCTATCCTCACCAGCCGTGTTATCGATCGTCCTATGAGACCTCTTTTCCCTAAGGACTATCGTAACGATGTAACAATCGAGACTATGGTAATGGCAGTAGATCCCCAGTGCAGACCTGAGCTTGTAGCTATGCTCGGCGCATCTGTATCTGTATCTATTTCAGATATCCCCTTCGATGGCCCCTGCGCTATGACACAGATCGGTATGATCGATGGAGAGCTTATTGTTAACCCTACTCAGGAGCAGTGGAATGCCGGTGATCTGAAGCTTACTGTTGCATCCGTAGGTCAGAAGGTTATCATGATCGAGGCCGGTGCCAACGAGGTTCCTGAAGAGAAGATGGAGGAAGCTATCTACAAGGCTCATGAAGTAAACCTTCAGGTTATCGAATTCTTCAAGGGTATCGTTGATGAGGTTGGAAAGCCCAAGCATGAGTACACAAGCTGTGCCGTTCCCGAGGAACTCTTTGCAGCAATCAAAGAGGTTGTTCCCCCTGAGGAGATGGAGACAGCTGTATTTACAGACGACAAGCAGACAAGAGAGGGCAACATCGCTGAGATCACAGACAGACTCACAGAGAAGTTTGCTGATAACGAGGAGTGGCTTGCTATTCTTGGTGAGGCTATCTACCAGTATGAGAAGAAGACCGTTCGTAAGATGATCCTCAAGGACCACAAGAGACCTGACGGTCGTGAAATCAAGCAGATCAGACCTCTTTCAGCTGAGATCGATCTTATCCCCAGAGTACACGGAAGTGCTATGTTTACTCGTGGACAGACACAGATCTGTGACGTTGTAACTCTTGCACCTCTTTCGGAGGCTCAGAAGGTTGAAGGTCTTGATGCTTTTGCTTCTGACAAGAGATATGTACATCAGTACAATTTCCCTGCTTACTCAGTAGGTGAGACTAAGGTTTCAAGAGGACCCGGACGTAGAGAGATCGGACACGGAGCTCTTGCAGAGAGAGCACTTCTTCCTGTTCTTCCCAGCGTTGAGGAGTTCCCTTATGCAATCCGTGCTGTATCAGAGACCTTTGAGTCAAACGGATCAACATCAATGGCTTCAACCTGTGCATCCTGCATGTCACTTATGGCTGCCGGTGTTCCCATCAAGAAGATGGTTGCAGGTATTTCCTGCGGTCTTGTAACAGGCGACACAGATGATGATTTCGTAGTACTTACAGATATCCAGGGTCTTGAGGACTTCTTCGGAGACATGGACTTCAAGGTAACAGGAACCAAAGATGGTATCACAGCTATCCAGATGGATATCAAGATCCACGGTCTTACAAAAGAGATCGTTGAGACAGCCATCGCACAGTGCCGTGAGGCAAGATTCTTCATCATGGATGAGTGCATGAGCAAGGCTATTGCAGAGCCTCGTAAGGAAGTTTCCAAGTATGCTCCCAAGATCGTATCTATCCAGATCGATCCTGAGAAGATCGGTGATGTTGTCGGACAGAGAGGAAAGACCATCAACGAGATCATTGCAAGAACCGGCGTTAAGATTGATATCACTGATGACGGTAAGGTTTCAGTTTGCGGTGAGGATCAGGATATGATCAACAAGGCCGTAGATATGGTTAAGACCATCGTTACAGACTTTGAGAAAGGCCAGATTTTCACAGGTAAGGTTGTGAGCATCAAGGAGTTCGGCGCATTTGTTGAGTTTGCTCCCGGCAAGGAAGGAATGGTACACATCAGCAAGATCTCCAAGGAGAGAATCGACCACGTTGAGGATGTACTTACCCTTGGCGACACTGTTAAGGTTGTATGCCTTGGCAAGGATAAGATGGGCAGAATCAGCTTCTCCATCAAGGACTGCGCTCAGTAATTTACGGTGTTGATTAAATACGGGCTGTGGAATAATATGTTTACCTTCTTGGGACGCTCTCGCTCCTTTCGCCTGGCAGCGGTACTAAGCACCTGAACTACAGGTGCTAAGTACCGGCCGTCTCAAAGGCCCTGCGAGAGGCAAACATATTTATTCGCAGCCCTTGTTTTTGATAAAAAGTGAAATACACAGAGGACACAACACAATGGTTAACAGGAAGCATTAAGTTCTGAATTGCAATAGGAAACAGTATGTGATTCAGAAAGGATTAGATAGAAATGGGAAATACAAAAGAAATAATAGCAGAAATTAATAAGAGACGTACCTTTGCCATCATCTCTCACCCCGATGCAGGTAAGACTACCCTTACAGAGAAATTTCTTTTGTACGGCGGTGCTATTAATATGGCAGGTTCCGTAAAGGGTAAGGCCACTGCAAGACATGCGGTTTCCGACTGGATGGAGATTGAGAAGCAGAGAGGTATTTCAGTTACATCTTCAGTTCTGCAGTTCAACTTTGAGGGATGCTGCATCAATATTCTGGATACTCCCGGACACCAGGATTTCTCGGAGGATACCTACAGAACACTTATGGCTGCTGATTCAGCTGTCATGGTAATTGATGCAAGTAAGGGTGTTGAGGCACAGACCAGAAAGCTTTTCAAAGTCTGCGCCATGAGCCATATTCCGATCTTTACCTTTATCAATAAGCTGGACAGAGATGCTATGGATACTTTCGATCTTCTTGATGATATCGAGAACAACCTCGGCATTGCCACCTGTCCTATGAACTGGCCCATTGGTTCCGGCAAGAATTTCAAGGGAATCTATGACAGAAGAGAAGGCCATATCGTTACTTTCTCAGAGACTCAGAAGGGAACCAAAGAGGGAAAAGAGACATTTATAGGCCTGGACGATAAGGCAGCAATTGATGCGCAGATCGGACAGGATGCTTTCGATAAACTCACAAGTGAGATTGAGCTTCTTGACGGAGCAGGAGCAGAATATGATCTTGAGAAGGTAAGGGCAGGAGAACTTACTCCCGTGTTCTTTGGATCGGCACTTCAGAACTTCGGTGTTGAGCTGTTCCTTCATCACTTCCTCAAGATGGCCACTCCTCCCACAGGAAGAACTTCATCTGACGGAACAAGGATCGATCCCCTTGAGAGCGATTTTACCGCCTTTGTATTCAAGATTCAGGCAAACATGAACAAGGCCCACAGAGACAGGGTTGCCTTCATGAGGATCTGCTCAGGCAGATATGACGCCGACAAGGAAGTCAAGCACGTGCAGAGCGGCAAGGTAATGCGTCTTTCGCAGCCTCAGCAGCTTATGGCCGATGAACGTAAGATTTTAAGTGAAGCCTATGCCGGAGATATCATGGGCGTATTTGATCCCGGAATATTCTCTATCGGAGATACCGTATGCATGCCCAAGGATAACGTTGTTTACGAGGGTATCCCTACTTTCGCTCCCGAGCATTTTGCAAGGGTAAGACAGGTCGATACCATGAAGCGTAAGCAGTTTGTAAAGGGTATCACGCAGATCGCGCAGGAAGGTGCTATTCAGATTTTCCAGGAGTACAATACCGGACTTGAGGAAATCATCGTAGGCGTAGTTGGTGTCTTGCAGTTTGACGTTCTTAAGTTTAGACTTGAAAGTGAGTATAATGTAGATATCATCCTTGAGAGCCTTCCCTATGAGTACATAAGATGGGTGGACAATGAGGATGTAGATATGTCTTCACTGGTGGGAACATCAGACATGAAGAAGATCAAGGATATGCACGACAGGCCACTGCTTCTTTTCATAAATGAATGGAGCGTTGGCATGACCATGGAGAGAAACAAAGGACTGGTTCTTTCGGAGTTCAAGAAGAACTGATCTTTTATGGGGACCCTTACCGGGTATGAAAAAGGATTTTTACATGGGAAAAAAGATTTGGAGAATGATCGGCACATGGGCTGCCAGAGTCCTTATAGCGGCAATACTGGCTATTTCCTTGCCGGGATGCGGATATTCAGGAATAGATGACTATCTGGATGCTCTGGGAATATCTGTACCGGAGGATTATCCGGATAACCCCGTTTATCCCAATGAGGAATTAAGCCTGGATCCGGCCTTTATCATCACGGACGATGCTTCGGTTTCTTATAATACCACGGAACTGGAGACAGTGGAGGATATAACTTCGGATTATTCCGTTGAGGGACTGTCCATAGAAACTGTTGAGGAAACCGGAGCTGACAAGGAAGATACCCAGAAAAGAGAAGATGTCGGTATCACCGATGAGAGCATTGAGACCATCAAGAAACAGCAGGAGGGGCTCTATGCTTTTGAACGTCTGACTCCCTCCGGGAAGACTCTTTATGCCGAGATCCTTCAGATTCTGGAAAGTGAAGGTAAGGATGTTGTAGTGTCAACTACCAGCGATGAGGCCATTGAGCAGGTGTTTGACTATGTGCTCATGGATCATCCGGAGATTTTCTATGTGGATGGTTACAGTTACACCAACTATACACTGGGGGATACCATAACTAAGATCACATTTTCCGGAAATTATCTTTACGGCCTTGATGAAGTAAAGAGCAGACAGACAAGGATCAATGAATACGTCAACAAATGTCTTGCCGGAGCGCCTTCTTCCGAGGACGATTATTACGCCATCAAGTATGTGTACGAGTACATCATAGACAATACCGATTATGATCTTAATGCCTCGGACAACCAGAATATATGCTCGGTGTTCCTAAACGGCAGAAGTGTCTGCAACGGATACGCCAAGGCTGCTCAGTATATTTTGAATAAGCTCGGTATCGAGTGTACTCTGGTTACAGGAACCGTAGATACAAACAATTCAAGAGGTGTTCGCCATGCATGGAATCTTGTACAGTGCAACAATGCCTTTTATTACATGGATGTAACCTGGGGGGATTCTTCTTTCCAGACTGCGTCCGGTGAAACTGCGGATGCTTCCAAGCTTCCCAGGATCAACTATGCTTATCTGAATGTTACAAGCTCTGATATAGCAGTCAATCACAAAGTGTCCAATCTGATATCAATGCCTGAATGCAACAGCATTGCTGACAATTACTATGTCAGGGAAGGAGAGTATTTTACCTCGTCTGAGCTGGCGCTGGTAGCAGATCTTTTTAACCGCAGATACAATGACGGAAGCGATAACGTAACCATTAAGTGCGCTACGAAGCAGATCTATGACAGCCTGTTTGAGGAGCTCATAACCGGAAGAAAGGTATTTGACTATATTCAGGGAGATGATAAATCTCAGGTTTCCTACACCACCTTTGAGGAGTACGGGACCATCATATTCTGGCTTTAAAGTCGCCGAATGAGTGCAAGCACTCGCCCGGCCCGCCTGTTTGTGGTATAACAGACGCGAGGGCGTCTGTTATCATTGGCAGTCGCCGAATGAGTGCAAGCACTCGCTCGGCTCGTAGCTTTGTGGTATAATTATTTGGATATAGTTTTAAGAGTTAGAAATTGAGGTGCTTATATTATGGGAAAAGAAGTTAAAGATGTTGGAACAGTAAAGATCGCCGATGATGTAGTGGCAAGGATTGCTGCGCTGGCTGCCCTTGAGGTGGACGGAGTTTCCGCTATGGCAGGCAATTATACCAGTGACAATCTTGAAAAGGTAAGCCGCAATAACCTCAAGAAGGGCGCCAAGGTAACGCTTGGAGACAACGAAGTCAAGGTTGATCTTGCTCTTATGATGGCTTACGGATTCAATATCCCTGCAACCTGCCAGCAGGCTCAGACCAGGGTTAAATCCACAATCGAGAGCATGACAGGACTCTCAGTTACCGATGTCAATGTAAGGATTGCCGGTATCACAATGCCAAAGGCATAAAGGAACAAAGAATATATGATGAACAGATCAGAACTTAGAGAGCAGATCTTTGAGCTGCTCTTTCGTGTTGAATTCAACTCAATGGAAGAAATGTCAGAGCAGGCGGAACTGTTTACCTCTGAAGAGGACAAAGAGCTGTCTGCCAAGGACGCAGAATATATCAAGACCAAATATGAAGCTATAGCTTCAAAACTCCCGGAGATCGATGAGGCCATCAACAAGGAGACCACCGGCTGGGACACCGGCAGAATGGCCAAGGTTGACCTTACCATCATCAGACTTGCATTATACGAGATCAAGTTCGATGAATCGGTTCCCACAGGAGTTGCCATCAATGAGGCAGTGGAGCTTGCCAAGAAGTACGGACAGGACGGCTCACCTGCATTTGTAAACGGAGTGTTAGCTAAATTTGCGCAGTGAATATACAGTCACACAGGTTAATGCATACATCAGAAACATTTTTACTCAGGACTTCCTTCTTAAGTCGCTTACAGTCAAGGGGGAAGTGAGTAACTGTAAGTATCATTCCTCCGGGCATATATACTTTACCCTGAAGGATTCCGGTGGTGCCATTGCCTGTGTTATGTTTCGTTCAGACAGAGAGCGGGGCGGCCTTAAATTTCAGATGAAAGAAGGCCAGCAGGTTAAGATCACCGGCACCATAGACGTTTATGAAAGAGACGGCAAATATCAGCTCTATGCCAAAAAGATAGAGCAGGACGGCGAGGGTGCTCTTTACGAGAAGTTTGAGCAGCTCAAGAAGAAACTTTCCGATGCAGGGATGTTTTCAGAGTTCTACAAACAGCCAATACCCTCATACATAAAAACTCTCGGCGTAGTTACGGCTCCAACGGGAGCTGCGGTTCGTGACATTATCAATGTCGCCACCAGGAGAAATCCACATATTCAGATTATTCTTTATCCTGCCATCGTTCAGGGTGATCAGGCCGCTGAGAGCATTGTAAGGGGAATCGAAACCCTTTCTCGCACCGAGGCTGATGTCATTATAGTGGGACGTGGCGGAGGATCTATAGAGGACTTATGGGCTTTTAACGAAGAGATTGTGGCACAGGCCATCTTCGATTGTCCGGTTCCCATTATTTCAGCAGTAGGACATGAAACAGATACTACAATTGCGGACTTTGTTGCAGACAAGAGGGCAGCAACACCCTCCCAGGCTGCTGAGTTTGCTGTTTTTGAATACAGAAGATTCCTTCAGGATCTGCAGGACTATGCAGGCACCTTAAAGGCAGGCATGGACAGGAATATCGGCAGATACAAGCTGGAGGAAAAGAGATATACGGAGAGCTTAAGGCACTTGAGTCCCATGGGAAGGATAAGGGACAGACTCCTTCGTACAGACCAGTACAGGGAATTGTTGCAGAACCTGATGGACAGGAAGCTTTCCAAAGACAGGCACAGGCTTGAAATTTCCATAGAGAAGCTAAAGGGTCTCTCGCCGCTGGACAGACTTAAAGCGGGATACTCCTATGTGGCCGATGACAGCGGCAGAAACATCAGGAGCATTGAAGGTGTAAGGGAAGGCGATGAGCTTACAGTTTATGTCAGTGACGGACAGATAAGGGCCAGTGTCACAGGTACCGTGTCTACAGAATCTACAGATCCGGAGGATTAAAATGGCTGAGAAAAAAACGGCTGCAAAGGCTGAAAAAAAAATGACAATAGAAGAAGCATTCAAAGAAATTGAGGAGAAGATCACATCTCTTGAGGATGAGAATATTTCCCTTGAGGATTCCTTCAAGGAGTACCAGGAAGGCATGAAACTTGTTAAATTCTGCCATGATGCTATCAGCGAAGTGGAGAAGAAGGTTCAGAAAATTTCTGACGACGGCAGCCTGGAGGACTTTGATTAAATGGGAAAAGAGACATTTGAAGAGGAGCTTTTGGAAAAAGCTTCCCATGCGGAAGAAATCCTTAAAAGATATATGCCTGCGGAAGAAGGCTATGCTTCTACGGTAATAGAAGCCATGAATTACAGCCTTCTTGCAGGAGGAAAAAGGCTAAGGCCGGTGATGATGCTGGAATCCTACAAACTCTTTGCAGGAAGCGATGCCGATGAAAGCGTTGTGGCTCCCTTTGCCGCAGCAATGGAGATGGTCCACACCTACTCACTGGTTCACGACGATCTTCCGGCTATGGACAACGACGAGTACAGAAGAGGAAGAAAGACAACCCATGCTGTTTACGGTGCCGGAATGGCCACACTGGCAGGAGACGGGCTTCTGAATCTGGCATTTGAAACCGCCATTATGGGTGCCTCCGGCAAAAAAGAACTTTCTGAATATGACGGCGATACTGCAAACCGATATATTGCAGCTCTTAATGTATTTGCCGGGAAAGCCGGAATCTACGGCATGATAGGTGGTCAGTGCGCTGATATCATGGCAGAGAACAGCAGCGAAAGCGATGACGAGAAGATGAAGGACATCCTTCATTATATAGACGAGAACAAGACAGGGGCACTCATCGAGTCAAGTCTTATGATGGGGGCAATCCTTGGGGGAGCTTCAAAGGCTCAGGTTGACATGATGGAGAAGGCAGGCAGCAATGTAGGCATAGCCTTCCAGATCCAGGATGACATACTGGACATAGTCAGTACCAGCGAGGAACTCGGAAAGCCTGTCGGATCCGATGAGAAGAACAACAAGACAACCTATGTAAGTCTCTATGGCATGGAACAGTCTGAGAACAAGGTAAAAGAACTCTCGAAGGAAGCGGAGAGCATACTTGCCGATCTTGGATTTGAAAACTCCTTCCTGGAGAGACTGTTTGAATACCTGATCTACAGGAAAAAGTAAACGGAAGGTAAACAGATATGCTTCTGGATCAGATAAATAAGACCGGTGACATAAAGAACATACCGCAGAACCAGTATCCCGAGCTTGCTCAGGAGATCAGAGATTTTCTTATAGATAAGATCTCTGTTACCGGCGGCCATCTTGCATCCAATCTTGGTGCTGTAGAGCTTACCATGGCGCTGCATCTTGCCTTGGATCTTCCAAAGGACAGGATCATCTGGGATGTGGGACATCAGGCCTATACTCATAAACTTCTAACCGGAAGAAAAGATAAGTTTGATACCTTAAGGCAATATGGCGGAATGAGCGGCTTCCCCAAAAGAAGCGAGTCCGATACGGATGCTTTTGATACCGGACACAGTTCCACTTCCATATCTGCCGGTCTTGGCATGGTCAAGGCAAGGGATCTGAAGGGTGAGGACTATGCCGTGGTTTCCGTCATAGGCGACGGATCCCTTACGGGAGGCCTTGCATACGAGGCTATGAATAACGCCTCAAAACTTGAGACAAACTTCATAATCATTCTCAATGACAATGAGATGTCCATCTCCGAGAGTGTGGGCGGAATGGGCAAGTATCTCAATAATATGCGTACAGCCCAGGGGTACCTCAACCTCAAGGAGGATGTGTACGCTCAGCTTAAGACCAACAATAAAGTTGTAGACAGCATCAGAAGGGCCAAGAACAGTTTCAAACAGCTCTTTGTGCCCGGAATGGTTTTTGAAAATCTTGGCATTACCTATCTTGGACCTGTCGACGGTCATGATACAGCAGGCCTGGTGAAGATCATCAAGGAAGCCCGCAAGGTAAAAAAGGCTGTGATGATCCACATAAAGACTACCAAGGGAAAAGGGTATGAACCCGCAGAGAGACATCCTGCCAGATTCCACGGCACCGAGCCTTTCTTGGTGGAAAATGGACTCCCCAGGAATCCAAGATCCACGGCCAACTACCAGGATATCTTTTCCACGGTTATGTGTAAGCTGGGGGAGAGAGACGATAAGGTTGTAGCCATTACGGCTGCTATGGCCGACGGTACAGGACTTAAGAGGTTCAGGAATATTTATCCCGACAGATTTGTGGATGCGGGGATAGCGGAGGAACATGCCGTAACCTTTGCGGCAGGCCTGGCGCTTGGCGGCTTTAAACCGGTATTTGCGGTCTATTCTTCATTCCTTCAGAGGGCGTATGACCAGATTCTGGAGGATGTGTGCCTGCAGAACCTTCCGGTTATTTTTGCCGTTGACAGAGCAGGACTTGTGGGAAGTGACGGTGAGACCCATCAGGGTATATTTGATCTTTCCTATCTGTCTTCCATGCCCAATATGCATGTGCTGGCACCCAAGAATAAATGGGAACTTTCCGACATGATGAAATTTGCTGTTAACCTGGAAGCTCCTATAGCGATCAGATATCCCAGAGGTAACGCCTATGACGGACTTCAGGAATTCAGAGCACCCATAGAGATGGGCAAGTGCGAGCCCATCTACGAGGAGAAGGACATCTGTCTTCTGGCTGTGGGCTCGATGGTCAGAATTGCAGAGGATGTTCGCAGGATCTTAAAGGATCGCGGACTTCATGTAAGTCTGGTCAATGCCAGATTTGTAAAGCCCATAGACACTGATTATCTGAAGGTCGCATCCCAGAATCACAGGCTCTTTGTCACCATGGAAGAGAATGTGTCAGCAGGCGGCTACGGTGAGAAGGTCAGGGAATATGTTCAGGATAACAGGCTCGATGTAAACATTCTTTCCATCGCCATCCCGGATCAGTTTGTGACCCACGGAAGTGTGGACAAGCTCAGAAAAGAGCTGGGAATTGATGCGGAGTCTGTGGCAGAGCGGATACTTAAGGAAGTACAAAGGTAAAGATATTTATGGCAAAGGATAAGGAACGACTTGACGTTCTTTTGGTAAACAGGGGACTGGCTCCTTCAAGGGAGAAGGCCAAGACCCTTATAATGGCAGGCGAGGTTTTTGTAAACGGTCAGCGTGAAGACAAACCCGGGACTACCTTTGAGGAGTCCAAAATAACTTCTCTGGAAGTAAAGGGAGATACTCTTCCCTATGTCAGCAGAGGCGGTCTAAAGCTGGAGAAGGCTGTTAATAATTTCGGATTTTCTCTTCAGGGCAAGGTCTGTATGGACATTGGAGCTTCAACGGGAGGCTTTACGGACTGTATGCTCCAAAACGGCGCTGCCAAGGTATATTCAGTGGACGTAGGACACGGGCAGCTGGATTGGAAGCTCAGAAGCGATGACAGAGTGGTCTGCATGGAAAAGACCAACTTTAGATATATGGTCAGGGATGACATAGATGATGATCTGGACTTTGCGTCCTGCGATGTTTCTTTTATCTCCCTTACCAAGATCCTTCTTCCGGCAAGGAAGCTCCTTAAGGACGGAGGCGAGATGGTATGTCTTATCAAACCTCAGTTTGAAGCAGGCAAAGACAAAGTCGGTAAAAAAGGTGTCGTAAGAGATGCTAAGGTTCACAGCGAAGTAGTGCACAGGATATTTGATTTCATGGGCATTGCAGGCTTTGAGGTTTTGCATCTGGATTTTTCTCCCATCAAGGGACCTGAGGGGAATATTGAATATCTGATCCATATAAGGAAAGATCCTGCAAGGAATGCTGAAGTTGAGGCCCTTACAGAAGCAGACGGGGAGAAGATGCTTCGGCAGATCTGCGAAGAAAAAAGCGGTATATCATATACAGACGATAACAACAAACTTATTGAGGAGACAGTAGCCGGTTCCGCGAAGCAGCTTTCGGGAGCCTGACGGGAAAGGGGCCCAAATGGAAAAGTTTTGTATCGTTACCAATAAAGTCAAGGACAAAGATCTTTCAGTCACAATGCATATCAAGGAATATCTTGAACAGCGTGGCAAGACCTGTGTGATCGCCAGTGAGAAGAAGGAGGAGGATCCCCTTCTTCTAAAGAGAGTGCATCTTAGCATTATCCCTGAGGACACCGATCTGGTCATAGTGCTTGGCGGCGATGGAACGATGCTTCAGGCGGCCCGAAGCCTTGCCTACATGGATATCCCCATGATAGGCGTAAACCTTGGCACCATGGGATACCTTGCCGAGGTTGAGGAGAAAGACATAGACGCTGCACTTGATAAGATACTTCGCGGTGAGTATGAGATAGAGGACAGAATGATGCTCAGAGGCAGTCTTGAAGGGAAAAGAGACTACGCCCTTAATGACATCATTGTCTGTAGATATCAGGATATTTCTACCATTGGTTACAATATCTACGTCAACGATCAGTTTCTTTACAGTTACTTTGCTGATGCGCTGATCGTATCAACACCGACGGGATCCACCGGCTACAACATGTCGGCCGGAGGACCTATCATAGAACCCCAGGCAAATCTGATACTGATAACTCCGGTTTGCCCCCACACACTCAATTCCAGGAGCCTTGTCTTTTCCCCGGAAACGAGGATAGAGGTGGAGCTTCTAAAGAGCAGGGATGGAGGCAACAAGCAGGCTATTTCAAGCTTTGACGGCAGCGGAACTATTCTTATGAATTCCGGAGACAGGATAGAAATCAAGAAATCCAAGAAGACTACGAAGATTTTAAGACTTAATAAAGTCAACTTCCTGGATATGATCAGTAAAAAGTTTGAAAAATAAAGATTTAAAGAGGGTGAAAAGAATTGAAAAAGAACAGGCATGACAAAATTATTGAGATCATTAACAATCACGTTGTAGAGACTCAGGAACAGCTTGCGAGTCTTCTGAAGAAGGCGGGATATGATGTGACTCAGGCCACTGTTTCCCGTGATATCAGACAGATGAAACTCACAAAGCAGGTCATAGAAGACGGAAGACAGAAATATGTATATACCACTGCTGATCCTGAGGTTATGCATGATAAATATGTCAATGTTCTTAAGGCCGGCTTTGTAAGCATGGATGTGGCTCAGAACCTTCTGGTCATCAAGACTGTTTCGGGCATGGCCATGGCTCTTGCTGCAGCTATTGACGCGCTGGAGCTTCCTGAGGTTGTGGGATGTATCGCCGGCGACGATACGATTATGATCGCCATAAAGACCAATGAAGAGGCAGTCAAGGCGATGAAATATTTTGAAGATTTACTTGATAGAGATTGATATACATAGTTTTGGTGGGGTCCTCATTTTATAGAATGAGAGGATAATATGTTATACAGTTTACACGTTAAGAATCTTGCTCTTATCAAGGAGCAGGAAATTGAGTTTTCAAAGGGGCTGAATATTCTTACAGGTGAGACCGGTGCCGGCAAATCGGTGATCATAGGCTCAGTGAATCTGGCCCTGGGAGGAAAAGCAGATCCGGGACTTATAAGGACCGGAGAGGAGTACGCTCTGGTGGAGCTTTGCTTCGGCCTTGAGAGCAAGGAGCAAAAGCGCCTGCTGCAGGAGATGGATATTCCCATCGAGGATGACGACAGCGTAGTCATTCAGCGCAAGATCATGCAGGGCAGAAGCGTATCCAAAGTCGGAGGGGAAAGTGTCAGCGCCAGACAGCTCAAGGACATTTCCAATATTCTGATAAACATTCACGGTCAGAACGACCATCAGGAACTCCTTCACAAGAAAAAGCACATGGATATCCTGGATAACTACTGCGGAGATAAGCTTGGCGGTCTTTTTGACGAGCTTTCCAAAGAGTACCACAGTATGCAGGAGATAAAAAGGCAGCTTGAGGAATCCGACATGGACGAGACCTCAAGGAAGCGCGAGCAGGAACTTCTTGAGTTTGAAGTATCGGAGATTTCCGAGGCAGAGCTTAAGGAAGGGGAAGATGAGACCCTGGAGACCGCCTATCGCAAGATGGTTAACGCAAGGAAGATCTCCGAGGCGGCCTACGGCTGCATGGCTCTTACGGAAAGCGGCGACTCAGGCGAATCCGCCTCTGACATGATAGGCAGAGCGGTAAGGGAAATTACTTCGGTGGTTTCCTATGACAGCGAGCTGGAGGGACTTTTAGAGCAGCTTTCGGATGTGGAGAACCTTCTTGGCGATTTTGGGCATTCCCTTTCTGATTACATGAGGGGGCTTGAATTTAATGATGAGCAGTTCCGGGAAACCGAGGACAGACTCAATACCATCAATCATCTCAAGGACAAGTACGGAGGAAGCATTGAGTCAGTACTTAAGAGTCTTTCAGAGAAGGAAGCAAGGCTTGAAGTTCTCTCAGACCTGGACGCTCACAGAGCTTCTCTGGAAAAAGAGCTGGCGGCTAAAAATGCAGTTGTTCTGAAGCTTTGCGGGAAGATATCAGATATCAGGAAGGAAGGCGCTGCGGCACTGGAGAAGAAACTTGTGCAGGCTCTTGTGGACCTTAATTTCCTCGATGTCAGATTCAGGATAGAAGTAGAGGGAAGCAAGGACAGAGTCAGTGCCAGGGGCTATGATGAAGTGAGCTTTTTGATCTCCACAAATCCCGGCGAAGACCTGCGGCCTCTTGATCAGATTGCCAGCGGCGGTGAGCTATCAAGGATCATGCTGGCACTTAAGACCGTCGTTGCGGACAAGGACGACATAAGTACTCTGATCTTTGACGAGATAGATGCCGGTATCAGTGGAAAGACAGCCTGGAAGGTTTCTCAGAAACTGGGTGAACTGTCCCGTGAACACCAGATCATATGCATAACCCATCTTCCCCAGATCGCGGCTATGGCTGACACTCATTTCATGATAGAGAAGGGCCTGTCCGACGGAAGAACAGTCACAAGTATCTATGCTCTTGATGAAGATGCCTCGGTAAAAGAACTCTCAAGACTCCTTGGAGGTGAAGAGATAACCGATGCGGTTATAGAAAACGCCAGAGAGATGCGCAGGATGGCGGAAGAGACGAAAAGAGGATAATCAATGACTATCGATAATGACGATCTTATAAACAGTATAATCGCATCCCTTGGAAGGATAGATACCATCTCACTTGATGAGATACCGAATATTGATCTGTACATGGACCAGGTCACATCCTTTATGAACGACAGACTCAAGAAGACCACCAGGCACCCTGAGACCGATAAGATAATGACCAAGACCATGATCAATAACTATGCCAAGAATAACCTTCTTCCTCCCCCGGAGAAAAAGAAGTATTCCAAGGATCATATGATCATGCTGATCGTTATTTATTACATGAAGAGTGTACTGTCAATGAATGACATTCAGACTCTGATCGAGCCCTTCAAGCATCGCTTCCACGAGACGGAAGGCAAGCTCAACTTAAGCAGGATCTACGATACCTGTTATCAGCTTCAGGATGAGGCTCTGGAGCCTGTAATAGAGGACCTTAAAAAGAAATATGAAAGGTCCCTTGAGACCTTTGACGATCCGGACATCACGGAGGAAGAGCGGGAGAAGATGCATATTTTCTCTTTCATAACACTTCTTTTGTATGATGTTTATGTTAAGAAACTGCTGATGGAAAAGATAATAGACAATATCTCGGAAGCAGCGGAAAAAGAGAAAGATAAAAAGAAGAACAAGGATAAGAATTAATGGGAATTTACGATACACTTAACGGTCAGCAGAAGCTGGCTGTACAGCAGACGGATGGCCCGGTACTGATACTGGCCGGCGCAGGAAGCGGAAAGACCAGGGTGCTGACCCACAGGGTGGCATACCTGATTGATGAATGCGGCGTTAATCCCTGGAACATCATGGCTATTACCTTTACCAACAAGGCAGCAGGTGAGATGCGTGACAGGGTTGATAAAATAGTCGGATTTGGCGCTGAGAGTATTTGGGTGTCCACCTTTCACTCCAGCTGCGTGAGAATCCTTAGAAGATATGCCGACAAAATCGGGTATGACAATAATTTTACTATTTATGATGCAGATGATTCCAAAAGTCTTTTGAAGGAAATCTGTAAGAAATACCAGCTAGAGACCACTACTCTTAAACTCAGACAGATAATGAGCAGTATCTCCAAGTGCAAGGACAACCTGGTTACTCCAGAGGAGTATGCGACATCTACCTACAATGATTTCATAAAGTCCAAGATTTCAAAGGCATATTCTGAATATCAGAGCGCTTTGAAAAAGAATAATGCCATGGATTTTGACGATCTCATTATGAAGACCGTTGAATTGTTTAAGAAAAATCCAGAGGTGCTTGATTCCTATCAGGAGAGATTTAAGTACATCATGGTGGATGAGTATCAGGACACCAACAATGCCCAGTTTGAGTTTATAAGGCTTTTGGCAGATAAGTACAGAAACTTATGTGTGGTTGGTGATGATGACCAGAGTATTTACAGATTCCGTGGTGCGAATATCAGGAATATTCTTGATTTTGAGAAGGTTTATCCCGATGCAACAGTTATAAAGCTTGAGCAGAATTACCGCTCAACCCAACAGATCCTGGATGCGGCCAACGCGGTTATCCGTCACAACTACGGCCGTAAGGACAAGTCTCTTTGGACGGATGAAAAGAACGGTGAGAAGATCAAACTCAGGCAATTTGATACGGCTTATGATGAAGCCCAGTTCATAGCTGATGAAATCGGAAAGCTTAAGAGAAGCGGTAAGCTCTCTTATGATGAAACAGCAGTTCTTTACAGAACCAATGCTCAGTCCAGACTTTTGGAAGAGCGATTTGTATACGAGGGTATCCCCTATGACCTTGTGGGAGGAACCAATTTCTATTCAAGGCGAGAGATCAAAGATCTTTTGGCATATCTTAAGACCATTGATAATGGCAGAGATGATATTGCAGTAAAGAGAATTATAAATGTTCCCAAGCGGGGGATAGGAAATACCACAATAGAATATGTCCAGAATTATGCCGACGAGAGACAGATAAGTTTTTACGATGCTCTCTGTGAAGCGGATCAGATTATGGCAGTATCCCGAAGTGCAGGCAAGTTAAAGGATTTTGTCACCATGATAAGGGCCTTCAGGACCAAAATGAAGGAGTATTCTCTGGAGGAACTTCTTAAGGATGTCATCGACACAACAAGTTATATGAACTACCTTAAGACCATCGATGAGGATGATGACAGCGGTGACAATGACAGGGCTCAGAACGTGGACGAACTTATTTCCAAGATTGCTTCTTATGAGGAAAATGAGGAAATAGAGATGCCTACTCTTTCAGGATTCCTGGAGGAAGTAGCGCTGGTGGCAGATATTGACCGAATCGGCGAGGACAATGAAAAGGTTCTTCTGATGACACTCCACAGTGCTAAGGGACTGGAATTTGAAAACGTATATCTTGCCGGAATGGAAGAAGGTGTTTTCCCAAGTTATATGACTCTTCAGAGTGAGGATTCGGATCCTGAGAGCATTGAAGAGGAAAGAAGACTCGCCTACGTAGGAATTACCAGAGCTAAAAAGCATCTCACCCTGACAGCCGCAAAGCGCAGGATGGTAAGAGGAGAGACTATTTACAGCCAGCTAAGCCGCTTTGTAAGAGAGATTCCAAGGGATATGCTGGATGATGAGGCACCTGTTTCAAAGCCCACCTTTTTATTTGACGATGGCGACAGCATAGATGAATATGAGGGCGTGGAAGACAGCTACACCAAGGGCGTGTCCTCATACAGCAATGACTACAGAAAAGAGTACAGCACATATTCTGATGAGACCTATAGAGGTGCTTCGGGAATCAAGCCCGCTTATGCCAATGGTTTAAGAAAGGCAAGTGCGGCCGGGAAGAGTTCTGGTGGCGCAGCCCGTTCAGGTCTTGCCGGTACCTATAAGATAAAAGCTACCCCAAAGCCTGAGAAAAAGATTCCAAGGGCTCAGCCTTCTGACAAGCCTTATATTGCCGGTGCTGCCAAGACTCATACAAAGGGATCACTTGCCGGTCTTTCCAAGGGAATGCCCACCAAGATGGAAAAGCCT
>JAILFT010000117.1 GCA_024697425.1 Butyrivibrio sp.
TTTGCCAGGATTCCCATAGCTGCGCGCATTGTAACGGACTTACCGGAGCCGGACTCGCCAACAATGGCAACAGTCTCGCCCTGGTAAAGATCTATATTCACGCCGCGAATGGCGTGGACCTTGCCGGCCGTTGTCTCAAAGGTGATGTCCAGGTTCCTGACATCAAGTATTTTTTCTCTGTTTTTCTTTTCTTCACTCATCTGGAATTACATCTCCTTAAGCTTTGGATCAAGGGCTTCTCTGAGGCCGTCTGCCACCAGGTTAAAGCTCAGCATCAAAAGAGCCATCACCACGATGGGCGGTATTATCTGATACGGATGGGTAGTGAAGCTGTTAAAGCCTTCTGAGATCAAAGATCCCAGTGAGCATCTGGGTACCGGTATTCCAAGACCTACAAAGGAGAGGAACGCCTCTGTGAAAATAGCCGTAGGAATTGAGAACATAACCTGGGTTATGATGGGTCCGATAATGTTGGGAAGCACTTCACTGAAGATGATGTGCATGCTGCCTGCTCCAAGGGTCCTTGAAGCAAGGACGAATTCCTGCTCCTTGAGTTTTAACATCTCCGCTCTGGCGATACGGCTCATTCCTACCCACTCTGTCAGCATCAGAGCCACGATGATGGTAAGCATACCGGGCTTGAATACCAGAAGAAGCAGGGTAACGATAACGAGCCTCGGGATACCGTTGGCGATCTCAAGGATTCTCTGCATCACCATATCAACCTTGCCGCCGAAATATCCGGAGATAAGGCCGTAGCTCATACCGATGATCATATCAATGATGGCTGCTGCCACGGCGATGATAAGCGAAACCTGAGCTCCTGACCAGGTTCTGGTCCAGATATCTCTTCCGAAGTTATCGCTTCCGAACCAGTAGAAGGTGTCTGTGAGCTTGTTCTCAAAGTAATAGTTGACCGTCTTTGTGCCTGAGGTTGTGTGTATATTTTCGTGGCCGTCGAACATTCCCGTGTACTCGATAAGGGGAATTCTGGGTGCCAGGTTCTTTTTTGCAAGATCCTGTCCCGAATAGGTATAGCCGTTCATTGCCGGTCCTACAAATGCGAAGAAAGTGATGACCAGTACAAAGATAAGTCCCAGTACTGCACTTCTCTTTTTCTTAAAACGGGCTACAACTTCCTTCCAGAAACTCTGTGAGGCGAAGTTGGAATCCACAAGGATATCCGCAGTATTATCCTTGAGCCTGAAATCCGCGTCTGTGGGAACGTAGGGTTCTTTGGTGATCACTGCTGCTGTTTCTGCCATTTTATCCCTCCTCCTTTGCTACACGAATTCTCGGATCAATCACACCGTAGAGGATATCAACCACCAGCATGATTCCGATGTACATTGCTGAATATATGAAGCTAAGGGCTATAACCACGTTATAGTCATTAGACTGGATTGCGTTTACAAGAAGTGATCCGACTCCCGGGATGGAAAAGATCTTTTCTACAACCAGGGAACCTGTCATAAGATCAACGATAAGCGGTGCCAATACTGTGATGATGGGGATCAGGGCATTCCTTAAGGCGTGGCTGAATATCAGCTTATTTCCCGAAAGTCCCTTTGACTCGGCAAGGAGCATGTAGTCGGAGCCCAGAACCTCAATCATCTCCGCTCTTGTGAACCTGGCGATGGAAGCCATGGTGAACATGGAAAGAGATATGGACGGGAGGACGCTGGATCCTATTACATCCTTGGCTGAGAACAGCATCGGAAACCATTTCAATTTGAAGCCGAACTGATAAGACAGTGCCAGCGCAAACACATAGGAGGGCACCGAAACACCGATAACCGAAATGATAGTGGCCAGGGTATCCCAGACTGTGTCTTTTTTAAAGGCAGCAAGGAGTCCCAGCAAAAGACCTATCACAGCACCGATCATTACAGCGGCAAAACCTACTCCGATGGAGATGGGAAGTCTTGACGCAATGAGCTGTGTGATGGGAGTATTCTTGGAAATCTTATAGCTTACGCCCAGATCTCCTTTGAACATATTGAAGACATACTTAAAGAACTGGACAACAATCGGCTGATCCAGTCCGTATTTGGCATATAGCGAAGCTCTCTGCGCATCGTTGAGTTTCTCGTCGTTGAAGGGAGAACCCGGCATGAGCTGCATAAGGATAAAGAGGATAAGTGTGATGGCCAGCAAAGTAAACATGGCCGTAACCACTCGCTTGATTACATATTTTTTCATTGAACAACCCCAACAAAGGAAAATTTAACGCGGGGACGAATAATGTACTCACTATCCATCCCCGCGCATCAATACTAACTTATATTAGTTCTTTACTGCGTTCTTATATACTCTGTTAAGAGCTACAGGGTGGAACTCAATTCCTGAAACGCTTGTGGAGATAAGCTCAGCATTGCACTGTGTGTAGAGAGGGAAGATAACAGCTTCTTCCATAACAAGCTTCTCTGCATCGTAAAGTGCTGCCCAACGAGCTACAGGGTCCATTGCTGTCTCACCTGTTGTGCACTCGTCGATGATCTTGTCATACTCAGCATTGCTCCAGAAACCGTAGTTGTTTGAGTTATTTGTTACCCACATTCCAAGATATGTCATAGGATCTGCGTAGTCAGGGCCCCAACGTGTAAGAGCGATCTCAAACTCGCCTTCCTGCATACGCTCAACTCTCTCCTTCTTGGGCATCTGCTGAAGATCAACAGTAAGTCCGGGAAGAGTAGTCTCAAGCTGCTCCTTAACAACCTGTGCAACCTTGATAGGTGCATCATCAGCATCGTGGATCATTGTAAGGTTAAGCTCTGTGATTCCGAGCTCCTCAAGACCCTTTGCCCAGTACTCAGCAGCTGCAGCTGCATCATATCTGCAGTAATCCTTGAACATTGTCTGATCAGCTGAGAAGTCTGATCCGTCGGGACCTGCTGCGAAGTCCATAGGAACTGATGTGTAAGTAGGTGCAGAACCATCCTTAAGTACGTCTGTTGTGATAGCCTCACGGTTAAGAGCCATTGTGATAGCATAACGGATATTCAGGTTATCAAGCTCTTTTACATCCTTGATGTTAGGGCTGATGTACCACATGTATCCGGCACCGATAGCACGGAATGCAGGATCCTCTTTAACCTGGTCAACCTGCTCGCCGTTTACGAGGGTTGTATCAAGGTCGCCGTTCTGGTAGCTCATAAGAGCCTGCTGTGAATCCTGGATTACCTGGTAGTTTAAGCCTGCCAGTTTAACATCTGCTGCATTGTAGTAATTCTCGTTCTTTGTAAGGTGAATTGCTGTAGCTGCAGGCTGATAATCGTCAAGAACAAATGCGCCGTTTGACAGTGTTGTCTCGGGGCTTGTTGCAAAGGTATCTCCAACACTCTCATAGAAAGCCTGGTTTACAGGATAGAATGTGGGGAAATACATAAGGCTTAAGAAATAGCTGACAGGAACATTGAGCTTAACCTCAAGGGTCTTGTCGTCTACGGCTGTAACACCGAGCTCTGACTTATCCTTGGTTCCGTCAATGATCTCCTGAGCGTTTACGATCTGGCCGATATCGCTGAGCATGTAAGAATACTCGGAAGCGATCTCGGGATCAACGGCTCTCTGCCATGCAAATACGAAATCGTTGGCTGTTACGGGGTCTCCGTTGCTCCAATTGGCATCAGCACGAAGGTGGAAAGTATAAGTAAGACCGTCCTCAGAAATATCATAGCTCTCTGCTACGGCATTAACTGCCTGTCCGTCTGCATCCATCTGCATAAGACCGTCTGTGTAATCCGCAATGACCTCAAATGAAGTTCCGTCTGTTGCCTGCTGGGGATCAAGTGACTCAACGGGAGTCTCAAGCATTACGTTAAGATCCTCTCCTGAACCCTCTGCAGGTGCCTCTGCTGCATCTGTTGCCGGTGCTGCGTCCGCTGCGGGTGCAGCTGCGTCCGCTGCGTCTGTGTCCTGGCTCTGCGCAGGTGCTTCCTCGGCAACGCCGCTGACAGCTGAGCTTCCGCATCCGATCATGCTCATGGCCAGTGCAGAAGCAAGCATTACTGACAATAACTTTTTCTTCATAACCATATCCTCCTACAAAATTAATGTTTTATACATGTATACAATTGATTTATATTAACCATACTAAGTGCAAGAGGGAGTCAATGTCAACAAAAACTTTAACACTTTAAACCGCACATACTTCAACGCGCCTACCCGCCAAAGCAGAAACCCGCAAAAACAGGGCATCCGCCAATACCGCGAATGCCCTGCATTTCAAAAAACTCATCACAAATATTTCATCAGTATATCAATGTCATCACGACTTGTTGCCCAATCTGTGGCAAGTCTGATGACTGTATGGTTGTCATCGTATTTCTCCCAGAAGCTGTAGCCGACATTTTCGTCAAGTTCTTTGAGCTTATCATTGTCTATAATGATGAACTGCTGGTTGGTGGGAGAATCAAGGAACAGTTTGTAGCCCTTTGCCTTGAGTCCTTCCCTTAACAGCTCCGCCATCTCGATGGCATTCTTGCTTATGCTGAAGTAAAGGTCATCTGTGAA
>JAILFT010000145.1 GCA_024697425.1 Butyrivibrio sp.
GATGTTGCAGCACTTATGTCCGGTGTTGAGAAAAATTAACGTTTATTTTATCAAAAGACTATTGATTTATTTTATACCATAGGTTATTATTGCATAACGGACGACGTAAGAAGTCCAATATAACTATAGTTCTCTTATTCAGAGTGGTGGAGGTACATAGGACCTGAGAAGCCACGGCAACCCCTGACAGACAGGAAGGTGCCAACCTGAGCGTGCAACTTTCGAGGCCTGATATTTAGGCTAAGATACAACGAGCAATAAGAGGATCTGAAACCAGATCAGTTCCGCTTGTTTGTGTCCTGCACGCACCAAACAAGCGGATTTTTTACGCGTGTTATGGCAGAGGCATGAATCAACCTCGATATATGCAAAGCCACGTAAGTGAGGAATCGCGGAGCGATTTAGAGTATGCCATAACGCTTTATTGGCGCAAAGCGCAAGAAAGGAAAGAAGAATGGATAAGTTTATTTTCACATCCGAGTCAGTAACCGAGGGACATCCCGACAAAATTTGCGACAACATCTCAGACGCAATCCTTGATGCCTGCATGGCACAGGATCCCATGAGCCGTGTAGCCTGCGAGACTACAGCCTGCACAGGTTTCGTACTCATCACAGGTGAGATCACCACAAAGGCAGTTGTAGATTACGCCAAGATCGCAAGACAGACAGTTTGCGAGATCGGCTATGACAGCTCAGAGAAGGGCTTCGATGGAAACACCTGCGCAGTTATGGTTGCTCTTGATCAGCAGTCAGCTGACATCGCTATGGGTGTAGACAAGGCACTTGAGGCAAGAGAGAACAACATGACCGATGAGCAGATCGAGGCTATCGGTGCCGGCGACCAGGGCATGATGTTCGGATACGCTACCAACGAGACCGAGGAGTACATGCCTTACGCTATCAGCCTTGCACACAAGCTCACCAAGAAGCTCACAGAGGTTAGAAAAGACGGAACTCTTCCTTACCTTCGCGCAGACGGAAAGAGCCAGGTTTCTGTTGAGTACGATGAGAACGGCAAGCCCATCAGACTTGAGGCTATCGTTATCTCAACCCAGCATGACGAGAAGGTTACACAGGAGCAGATCCACACAGATATCAGAAAGTATGTTATTGATGCAGTAGTTGATGCTGCTATGGTTGATGCCAACACCAAGATATTCATCAATCCTACAGGCCGTTTCGTTATCGGTGGACCTCAGGGTGATGCAGGACTTACAGGACGTAAGATCATCGTTGACACCTACGGTGGAGCAGCTCGTCACGGCGGCGGAGCATTCTCCGGTAAAGACTGCACAAAGGTTGACCGTTCAGGTGCTTACGCAGCAAGATACGTTGCCAAGAACATCGTTGCAGCAGGACTTGCAGACAAGGCTGAGATCCAGCTTTCATACGCTATCGGCGTAGCACAGCCCACATCAATCCTTGTAGATACCTTCGGAACAGGCAAGGTTTCCAACGAGAAGCTCACAGAGGCAGTTCGTAAGGTATTCGACCTTCGTCCCGCTGGAATCATCAAGATGCTCGACCTTCGTCGTCCCATCTACAAGCAGACAGCAGCTTACGGTCACTTCGGCCGCAACGACCTGAACCTTCCCTGGGAGCAGCTCGACAAGGTAGAAGAGCTCAAGGCAGCAGTACAGTAATAGGGAAAAGAAAAAGCGGCTTCCCGGTCATGTATCGGAGAACGTCTGGCATATTTAATACGCAGTAAAAAATAACGTGCAGCTCATGTGAGCTGCACGTTTTCTTTTCCAAAGGCATCGGAAAGAGCTGCCAATGTAACTTTATCTGCACTTATACTCTGGGAACGTCCCAGGGTCTTGATCTGTTTGGTCTCTTTAAGGTATATCTTCACCTCATCATGGCCGTCACTCTTTGCAATGATCCTTTCAAGCTCCGGTGAGGCGGCCTCATAATCTTCCTTGTTGGCAAACTGAACCCACACAGTCTTGGGAACTTCATCAAAGGTCATGACATTTGAGGCTATAAGCTTGGCACTGCGGCCTTCCTCCACGGAAACCCTTCCTGAGATGAAAACCTTGGCATCCTCCATGAGTTTCGGCCCATAGGTCTCATAGGCCTTGGGGAAGACTATGACCTCCACTGTGCCAACCATATCCTCAAGGGTAACGAAGGCCATCACCTGCTGGGTCTTGGTGTATTTAATGGTCTTGGCGGTAATGATGCCGCCGATGGTGGCATTTGTCTTGTCTGCAACAGCAGGGACCTCGTCATTGGCGGAAGCGTTCTTATCATCGTTATTCTCATCCTTTGTCTCCACAAAGAAGTCGGTGGAAACGTTGGTGATCTTTTTCTTCCACATGTTGACGTACTCTTCAAGAGGATGCCCGCTGGCATAGATTCCAAGTACGTCCTTCTCAAACTCCAGAAGCAGCTCCCTGTCAAACTCTCCAACCTTGGGCATCGGGATCTCGTACTGCTTCTTCTGATCCTCTCCTGCAATATCGAAAAGAGTCATCTGACCTGCCATGGCATTTTTGCCGGAGGTGTGAAGCTGGTCCATTATGGTGCCATAGACGGTTATCATCTGCTTCCTTGTATGTCCGAAGCAGTCGAAGGCGCCGGCCTTTATAAAGTTCTCAACGGCCCGCTTGTTGACCTCGCATTCTCCCCCCTGCATCCTTGTGAGGAAATCGTTGAGGTCCTTAAATTTGCCCCTGACCTTTCGCTCATGGACAATCGCCTCGATAATGGGGCGTCCAACACCCTTGATGGCAGTCAGGGCATAGCGGATATACTTTCCGGTCTTTTTGTCTGAGGCGTTGTCATTATCCGCTGAGGAACTGCCTTTCTCTGAGCCTTTCGCATCTTTTCCATCCGCGCCGCCGTTTCTGTCCACGGAGAATCCCTCAACGCCGTCATTTATATCAGGGGGCAAAAGAGTTATCCCCATATTCCGACAGGTCATGATGTAACCCGCAACCTTGCCGGGGGCATCGATAACGGAGGTCATCAGGGCTGCCATAAACTCGGCGGGGTAGTAGTATTTGAGCCAGGCGGTCTGGATTGCCACCACGGCGTAGCATGCAGCGTGGGCCTTGTTGAAGGCGTAGGCAGCAAAACTCATCATGGAATCAAAGATGCTCTTGGCAACTTCAGGGGATATGCCCTTGGCAGCGCACCCCGGGATTCCCTCATCGGGATTG
>JAILFT010000157.1 GCA_024697425.1 Butyrivibrio sp.
GGCTTTTACCAGCGATGAACTGCAGTTTGCCATTGCACCCAAGTACTGGGCAAGGCACAACGTATCCGACGGATATTGGGCTTCGGAGCAGAATATCTACAGCTGCTTCCACTACATGGACAAGCATGGAAAGCTCTTTTCCCCTGAGGAATGCAGGAAAGAACTGGAGCAGTACAAAAAGCGTTCAGGGAAGTATAAGAGGCTCAATGTGCGTGCCACAGGACTTGTTGCAACACTTCAGAAGCTTCACGCAAAGTGGCTCTATGGGCTGTATATGTTCAGGAAGATCATAAGAAGCCTGGAGAGACGAACAGGGCTTATTAAGATTTTTCATGTATAAGTTTGCTCGTCTTATTATTACGAGATTTATGCATTACAGGGATTTTACATGAATGAAAAGATAAAGCTGCCACGGGTAACCCTGGTAGCCATGACAAGTGTAAATGTATATGAGACTGTTCAGGCCATGAAGTACAGTATGCGCGGGATAGAATTTGGAGATGCGGTACTGATCAGTGATAAAAGGCCGTTTTATCTGCCGAAGAATATTCGCTTCAGCTATACTTCCAAGCTGGACAGCATAGATAAATTCAACTATAAGATGGTCTACGAGCTTAAGGACCACATAAAGACAGATTTTTGCCTGGTGGTGCACGCAGACGGCTTTGTGATCCATCCGGAGAATTGGAAGGACGAGTTCCTTGAATACGACTATATTGGTTCTCCATGGCCGCTTCCTACCAATGACTATGCCTACAGGGACAGCGAGGGTAACATCTGCCGAGTAGGCAACAGCGTATCGTTGCGCTCCAGAAGGCTGTTGGAGTATCCTGCAGCAAAGAATCTTCCATGGGTAAAGGTTTACGACGGCTTTTACAACGAAGATATTTTCCTTTGCTGCTATCATAAGAACGATATGGAAAAAGAGGGCATGAAATGGGCGCCTCTTGAGGTTGCTTTACAGTTTGGCAGAGAGCATCCCCTTAATGAGAACAAAGGAATTGAACCCTTTGTATTCCACAAATGGTGGGGAGAAAATGCCGGATATCCCAGGTTTTACAGCCCCCAAAAACGATTTAAAATGGCTGTCAGACCTTTATTGTTTTGGCGAAAGAGCGAGAAATGGAAGAAGGAGCATGGTATCACATGAAATTCTCCGTAATAGTGCCGGTCTATAATGCAGATAACACTCTTTGTTCCGCTATATCAGGTCTGATTGATGGACAGAAATGTTGCAGTAACGGAAATTGTGAGGTTTTGCTCATTGAGAATGGCTCTACCGACAGGACAGCTGCACTTTGTGATGAATTGGCGAAGAAGTTTGAGGCTGTTACGGCATTCCATGAAGGACCGACAGGAGCTTATGCTGCAAGACGGATTGGCATGACAAAAGCCAAGGGAGACTGGCTTTTGTTCATGGATGCTGATGATTGTTATGTTCCCGGTGGGATAGAGAAGCTTTCTGATTTCATAGATTCTTTTGCAGAATATGAATCAGCACCGGATCTGATACTGTATGATTGGGAAAAGATACAGAGCAGGAATACTACTGTTCGTCATTATCTGTATGAAAACAAAAAGCTGTATGAAGGAAAGGAGTTGGAGGCCTTCTACAGCCTGATGTGCGACGGGGATTCCCTTAATGCTTTGTGGAATAAATGTGTAAAGCGGAGCTTAATACAGGGTATGGACAATAAGCCTGAGGTTTTCTTAAATCACGGGGAAGATCTTCTCCAGACAGCAGAGCTTATTGACAGAGCGCGCAGCATAGCTTATTTGTCAGAGACAGTTTACAAATATAATAACAATGATTCGGGGATTACAGGTACGTATTCAGATGCTTTTCTGACGGAACAGGAATATGCCTGGTCTGAGTTCGACGGATATGTAGAACAGTGGGAAAAGGCGGTATTAGACTCAATCCCCGGAGAAATGTGCAATTATAAAGAGCTTGTGGTCAGGCGTAAAGCTCTTACCTGTGTTATTGCTGTGAAGACATTGATATTCTCAAGCCTTCGCGGCAAAGAAAAGGCTGCCGGGCTGGCAGATATCATGGAATCGGATTTTTATAAAAAATATGCCTCTTTTTCTCTTCCCGAATGGGTTTCGGAGGAGGATATGTTCATACGTGGGATTATGGATGGCAATGATGCGCAGAAAAAGCTGCTTGCACTGGCTTTTAAAAGCGGTATCAAATCATGGATAAAGGGAAGAATACGTAAGTGAAAGTCTACGACTGCATACCTTTTTTTAACGAACTGGATATATTGAAATTAAGACTCAATGTTCTTGATAAGTATGTTGACAGGTTCATTATTGAGGAGGCCACCATGACCTTTTCAGGTGAACCAAAGGAACTGTGCTTTGAGAAGAACAGGGATAAATTTAAGGAGTTCCTGCATAAGATAGAGTACGTGGTGGTTGACGACTCACCGGTTACGGGCACAACCCATGAAAGAGACTACTTTCAGAAGAATCATCTGATTGAGGGACTCAAGAAGGTCGGTGCAACGGATGAGGATGTTATTATCTTCGGTGATTGCGATGAGATCCCCAACACAGATGAGCTTAAGAAGATCATAGACAATTTTGACACTTCTAAGGTTTATCACCTTGCCCAGAGAAATTTTTATGCATTCATCAATATGGAGGAGAGCTCCGGAAAACTCATGTCCATAACCGGCGATTTCCCTGAAATCCCGATTCCGGAAAGGAAGTGGCTTGGGACCAAGGTTACTTCCTTGTCCAATATTCCCAAAGAAGGAATCGTAAGGCTTCGTGATCTTTGTAAGGTTACAGATGAAAATGCAGTAAGGATCGCTGATGGCGGATGGCATTTCGGATATATGGGAGGAGAGAGAGAAACAGATCCCATTAAAAGAATCGGAGTCAAGGTCAAGGCAGCCGCTCATCAGGAATATAACGAGAGGGAGATAATCCTGGAGACTATGGACAGACTTGTCCTGGGACAGGATATTTTCGGCAGAGACGCTCAGTTTAAGCGAGTGGAGGTAGATGAGAGCTATCCTCAGTACCTTCTTGACCATATAGATGAGTACAAGCATCTTATCATGCCAAAGATTACGATGGCATCAAGACTGTATCACAAGTTTGACCTCACGGTTGGAAGGTTCTTCAGAAAGGCCTTCCGGAAGATAAAAAGAACATTATTTCATTGACGGGATATATTATGCAGCTGCTTACATCTGATAACAGGAAGAAAACTGCAAATGTGCTTTTTTACATCGCCCTTACCATTGAGCTGGTACTGATGATAGTGGAAAAGAGCGAGATTTCTTTTCCCTACGAAAGTCATGTATTCAGGGTGACTTTTCTTTTAACACTTATTGCTGTTCTTGTCATGAAACACAACCTGAAGGAATGGGCTGTGATAGCAATTGTTTTGGCAATTGCTGCTTATTCTTATATAGCTTCAGGTAAAAATGACATGCTTCGACTTGCCCTGTTTGTAATGGCAGCCAGGGATATAGATCTTAAGAAGACCATGAAATATACGTTCTATGTATGCCTTGTTGGGGTACTGGCTATAGCGCTTCTGGCGGTGACAGGGCTTGTTGGAGATGTGGCGCTTACATTTGATTACGGAAGGCAGGCAGGAGTTGAGACCAGGTACGTGTTTGGGTTTGGACATCCCAACACACTTTTTAGCAGTGTTTATGCGCTTCTTCTTATGTGGATATGGATATACGGGAAAAGAGCCGGTGTTCTGCCATA
>JAILFT010000163.1 GCA_024697425.1 Butyrivibrio sp.
CAGTACAGCTACAAACTCTGGTCCTATGACGATGCTGTTAAGCTTCGCGACAGGATCCATGACTGCTTCAGACTTGCTGCGGACGAGACAGATCCCGCAAGGAAGAAGGAACTCCTAAGCTTCTATGTTGTCGGCGCAGGATTCACCGGAGTTGAGATGGTTGGTGAGCTTGCCGAGTACACACCTGTTCTTTGCAAGAGATTCAATATTAATAGAGAAGACGTAACCATCGTTGATGTGGACGGTCTTTCACGTCCCGTGCCCATCCTTCCCGAGAAGCTTTCCAATAAGGTAGACAGAAGGCTCCGCAAGATGGGTGTTGAAGTTGTTATGAACACCTCTGTAGTAGGTGTCGGTGAGAACTTCATCAAGCTCAAGAAGGGCGACGATGTAACAGAGCATGTGGCAGGAACCGTTATCTGGACAGCAGGTATCGAGAGTTCAGAGATCACTTCCTCCATGGCAAAAGAGGTTAAGAGCGGCGGAAGAGGACGAATCGAAGTTGACGAGTTCCTAAGAAGCGTTGATCACGAGAATGTATATGTTATCGGTGACAACATGCTCTACACAGCTCCCGGTCAGGAGAGACCCGTTCCTCAGATGGTTGAGAACGCAGAGCATTCCGCAGCTGCAGTAGCTAAGAACCTCATGGTTGCAATCACCGGAGAGGGAGAAAGAGAGAACTACGATCCCAAGTTCCACGGCGTTATGGTTTGTGTGGGCGGCCGCTACGGTGTTGCAAGAGGCGGAATGGCCAATCACCAGATCAACTTCGCTTCATTCTTTGCAATGTTTGCAAAGCACTTTATAAACATTATCTATTTCATTCAGGTAATGGGATGGACCAAGATATTCAGCTATCTTACACATGAATTCTTCACCATCAGGAACAACAGAAGTTTCCTTGGCGGTCACTTCTCCAACAAGACACCAAGCTTTATGCTGGTTCCCCTTCGTGTATGGCTCGGAGCCGTATGGGTATTTGAGGGAGTTATGAAGATTGTTGAAGGATGGCTTCAAAAACCCATGCTTGAGGGCTTCTTTGGCGGTGCAAACTCATGGTTCGATTCACTCCTTGGAAGGATCGATCCTGCTGCTGTTGATGCAGTTTCTGCAGCTACCGCAGAGGTTGCCGATGCAGTTGCTTCCGCATCAACCGAAGTTGCTGCAGCCGTTCCTACAGGAACCGTGATCTTTGACTGGAATTTCAAGCTCTTTGAGATGATCTTTGTTTCAGGAACAGACCTTGCCAAGGCCACCATTTCAGATCTTGCCTTCAAGATCCAGGTGCCTTTCGTAGACTGGATCGTAGAGAATATGGTTCTTTCCAGTGATGCCATGACAATGTTCATGCAGGGCTTCATTGTAATTATGCAGATACTTATCGGCCTCGGACTTATGGGAGGATGCTTCACATTCCTTTCAGCAGCAGTTTCCCTGGTTCTTCAGGCTATGTTTGTAACAACAACAGGTCTTTATCTCAACACCTTCTGGATGATCTTTGCCGGCCTGGCAGTTCTGTTTAACGGCGGTCGTTCAATCGGAATTGACTACTACCTGATGCCTTGGCTCAAGGAAAAGTGGAAGAAGGTTAAGTGGGCAAGAAAGTGGTACCTCTATAATGACTGATCTACATTTGGATTTTGATAGGGCTTTTGAAATGGTCCGGGAAGAGAGCGTTGATATCATCAACAGGGCTCCCGGGCTCATAAGGGGATATACCTCGTACCTTACAGAGGCGCAGGGCAAGATGATGCGGGCAGCCGCCACCCTTGCCTGCTCCATGAACGGGGATGAGGAAGTTCCAAAGGACGCGGTTATTTTTGCGTCAGCTGTTGAAACTCTTCATCTGGCAACCCTTATCCACGACGATATCATGGATGATGCGGATGTCAGACGAGGGCTTGAGACTCTTCAGAAGAAGTCAGGGAAAAGAACCGCCGTTATATGCGGAGACTATCTTCTGGCCGCAGCCATGAGACAGCTCTCAAAAGCCACGGAAGATGACAGATACAAGAAGTTTGATTTTTCAAAATATGTTGAGAGAGTTGCCCTGGGAGAACTGAGGCAGAACATCAACAACAAAAACTACAGGCTGGACGTTTTCAGATATCTTGCCATTATCGACGGCAAGACCGCTGCCCTCTTTGAGGGAGCATATCACGCAGGAGCCCTTGCAGGCGCAGAGAGCCAGGAGCGCATAAAGCTCTTCAGGAAGCTTGGAAGATACACAGGTATCATTTTTCAGCTCACCGATGACTGCATAGACTACGAAGTGTCCAAAAACAAGGCAGGAAAGCCTGTTCAGGCGGATTTTGAAAACGGTGTTATAACCATGCCCTTTATCCATGCACTCAGACAGAACCCCTCACTGGTATCCGAGGCAGAAAACGGAAGCCTTTCCAAGGAGAGAGTTTTGGAGGAAGTGGAAAAGCACGGCGGAGTAAGCTTTACCCACAGGATGGCGGAGAGCTATTACAACAAGTGCTGCAACATCATTGAAACTCTGGGGCTTACAGGCAAGAGAAAAGAGGTCCTTGCGGGCCTTGTGGAGAGAGCCTACAGAGGGCTTAACTGATATTTTGGCTTTATGCCTTAATATAATCAACGCTTTTTAAAAAGAAAGGGAGAAACACATGAAAAAGAAATTACTTTCATTGGTAAGTGCTGCAATTCTTTCAACTGTAGTACTTGCCGGCTGCGGTTCACAGTCAGGCTCTGCAGGAGCTGAGCTCAAGACCGGTCTTGGAACAAGCGTATCAATCGCTGACTCCAAGGATGCTACTGCTGAGGGAGACGGAACAGCTCAGGCTGATGCTACTATCGCAGCAGTTACCGTTGATGGCAGCGGTAAGATCACACAGTGCGTGATCGACATTGCACAGACAAGAATCGGTGTAAGTGCAGAGGGACAGATCACATCAGATCTTGATGCTGAGTATCCTTCAAAGAGAGAACTTGGTGATGGCTATGGCATGAAAAAGGCTTCTGCTATCGGCAAGGAGTGGTATGAGCAGGCTGATGCTTTCGCAGCATGGGCTGTTGGAAAGACTGCTTCAGATCTCAGCGGAATGGCCATTTCCGAAGGTTATGCAGGAGATGCAGACCTTGCAGCTTCTGTTTCTATTCACGTAACAGGCTTCCAGTCAGCAGTTCTTGAGGCTGTAAACAATGCTACAGATCAGGGCGCTCACGAGGGAGACAAGCTTGGTCTTGGTGTTTCCACAAAGATCTCAAACTCAGTTGATGCATCTGCTGAGGGAGACGGAACAGCTGAGGCTTACACAACAATCTCTGCTCTTACAGTTGGTAAGGACGGTAAGGTAACAAGCTCAATCATCGACGCTGTACAGGCTAAGATCACCTTCGATACAACAGGTGCCATCACAGCTGATACATCTGCTGATGTAAAGAGTAAGAACGAGCTCGGTGATGCTTACGGCATGAAGAAGGCTTCTGCTATCGGTAAGGAGTGGAATGAGCAGGCTGCTGCTTATGCTGCTTACACTGTTGGAAAGACAGCTGATGAGATTGCCGGAACAGCTATGACAGAGGGCCGCGCAGCTGATGCTGATCTTGCAGCTTCTGTATCAGTACACATCACTGACTTCAATGCTGTTATTGCAAAGGCTATTGCAGCTGCAAAGTAATAAGCTTATATTTGTAGTAGATAGGTCAAAAACAGATTTGTGTGGGGTGTGCTGCAGGGCGCACCCCCATTTACTCTTAGGAAATAAAATGAAAAACAGGAAATTACTTCCCATATTGGTGCCGGGACTTATCTTTCTGGCACTTATCATAGGAATTGCGGGCTACAAAGCTTATACCGGAAGTATAGAGCCCAAGAGATTTACAGCCACATTTCTGGATATATTTGATACAAGAACAGAGATAGTGGGATTTGCAAAGAATAAGGATGAGTTTGCCAAGAAGGCGCAGCTCATTAAGGACAGGCTGGTGTTTTATAATCAGCTGTATGACATATACAACGATTATCCCGGCGTCAACAACATTAAGACCATAAATGAAAATGCAGGCATTGCACCTGTAACTGTGGATCCGGAAATAATTGCTCTTTTGGAATTCAGTATAGATGCCTATAACGAGACCGAAGGAGCTGTAAATATAGCCATGGGCAGCGTATTGTCCAGGTGGCACAGGCAGCGGGAGCTGGGAATAGCCGATCCCGAGAGGGCTGCTCTTCCCGATAAGGAAGAACTTACAAAGGCTTCATCCCACTGCAATATTTCAGATATAATAATTGATAAGGATAACAACACGGTTTTCTTAAGGGACCCCGAGATGTCCCTGGATGTGGGAAGTACCGGCAAGGGCTTTGCGGTACAGAGAGTCATGGACTATGCAAGGCAGCAGGGACTTGATAATATTCTCCTGAGCCTTGGAGGCAATATCTCCTGCATCGGAACCAGGATTGATGGCACAAACTTCAGGCTGGGCATTCAGAACCCTGATATGGACAGCAATGAGCAGTACGTAGAAATGGTGGATATAAACGACGGAGAGTGCGTGGTTTCCTCGGGAGATTACCAGAGATACTACGAGGTGGACGGCGTAAGATACTGTCATATAATCGATCCGAAGACTCTTTTCCCTGCATATGAATTTGCGGGAGTTAGCATCATCACTGATGATTCAGGTCTGGCGGACGCCTATTCCACTGCGGTTTACACCATGTCTCTTGAGGAGGGCATGGAATTTGTCGGCAAAAGAGACAACGTGGAAGCCATGTGGATCATGCACGACGGAACTAAGTACTACTCGGAAGGATTTATCGGAAAGTACGTAAAATAAATGAAAAAGAATGATTTGATACTTATTGCGGTGATTCTGGTGGTAACACTTGCTTCGATAGCCGGAATAAGACTTTGGCAACATAATAATACCGGAGGAGCAGCGATCGCCGTTGTGACGATAGACGGAGTAAAATACGGCGAGTATCCCCTTTCGGAGGATGTGACACAGAGGATCGAGCTTCCCGACGGCTCCTACAATATCCTTAATATCAGCGGCGGGTTTGCGCAGGTGTCAGAGGCTTCCTGCCCCGACCAGATCTGCGTCAAGCACAACCACATCAAATATGCGGGAGAGACTATCGTGTGTCTTCCCAACAAGCTTGTGGTGGAGATTGAAGGCGGCGAGGACAACGGAATCGACGGGTCTACCCACTGACCCTCAAAGATTTGGAGTAGTTTAATGAGTAACAAGAGAATCGCCTTTTTAGGGCTTTTTGTGGCACTGGCTTTTGTGCTGTCATATATTGAATATCTGCTTCCCCTCAATATCGGGATTCCCGGAGCCAAGATCGGTATTGCCAATCTTGCTGTTATGGTGACCCTTTACACCGTAGGGGAGAAGAGTGCAATAGCGCTCTCCATTGTCAGAGTATTGCTGGTGGGACTCACCTTTGGAAATATCTCCATGATGATGTATTCTCTGGCGGGAGCAACCCTCTCTCTTCTTGTTATGCTGATTGCCAGGAGGATAGGGAAGTTTTCCATGACCGGTGTCAGCGTTCTGGGGGGCGTCTTCCACAACGTCGGACAGATAATCGTGGCAATGCTGGTTTTAGAGACGGAGAGTCTTTTCTATTACCTGCCTTTTCTTATTGTTGTGGGAACCATCACCGGAGTGGTGATAGGCATTGTTTCCAACCTTATCACTGTCAGGGTCAAAAAAGTTCTTAATTTCTGAGGAAGGTATGAGTAAAACAAGGAGACTGATATCCGTAGGAATATTAATAGTCATGATGGCGCTTTTTATAGCGCCTTTTTCAAATGGGGAAAAAGAGTCTATGAAGGACAGAACAAGCTTTTATGCGCAGTACGAAGGAATGGAACCTCTGACCATATACCTTGCCACCGACACCCATTACATCGCACCTTCACTTCACGAGGGAAGTGCTTATTTTGACGATATGGTCCTTAAAGGCGACGGGAAGTTCATGCCCTACGGAAAAGAGATAAATGAGGCCTTCATTGAGAAAGTCATAGAGGACAGGCCGGCCGCCCTTATTGTTGCAGGAGACCTTACCTTCAACGGAGCAAGAGAAAGCCACGAGGAGTATGCTGCGATGCTTAAAAGGGTGGAGGATGCCGGAATCCCGGTCCTTGCCATTCCGGGAAACCATGATTTTACGGTAAAAAGAGCTGCCAGATTCCTTGAGGATTCCTATGAACTGGTCAGCAGTATAGATGCCAATGAATACCTTCAGCTGTACAGTGAATTCGGAAGAGAAGACTCTTTTGACTTCGATGAGACCTCACTTTCCTACATCTACGAGGTGGCGCCCAATCTTCGCATTCTCTGCGTTGATGTAAACACCATTGCGGGAATGTCGGGACTTCTTACTGAAGGGACACTTTCCTTTGTTGAACAGCAGCTTAAGAAGGCGCAGGACGACAAGGCCTATGTTATAGGCGTTACTCACCAGACCCTTCTTACCCATTCCGAGCTGACAAGCCAGGGAATGAGTTTTATCAACAGCGACAGGCTCCTTGAGCTGTATGAGAAATACGGTGTAGTGATGAACCTTTCGGGACATATGCACATCCAGCACATTGCGGTAAGCGACGGAGGCGTTCCCGATATTGCTACGGGTTCTCTTATGACTTCGCCAAACTACTACGCAAGGATCGATATAGAGGGCAAAAAATTCAGCTACAATGCGATTCCCTTTGAAGTTCCATCGATACCTGATTTTGCGGCAAAGGCCCATGACTTCCTGTGGGACAATGCCTACAGGCAGGGAAAAGAGAACCTGAAAGAGGGGGACAGCGATGATATGGCGGAGTTTTTTGCGGATTTCAATGTGGCCTACATCGCAGGAAGGAGCGATCAGATTCCCTGGAACGACGAGGTCATAAAGAAGTGGAAGAAGTCCGACAGCTTTGTTCCCCGCTACTTTGAGATAGTTAAGGAAGAGGGGGCAAACAACTTTACCACCTTTGAAGTAGACCTCGGTGATGAATGATATTGCATATCAGGCTTTATGGAAAGCGCGAAAAAACCGGCTCCCGTTTTTATAATGGGAAGCCGGTAATTTATTG
>JAILFT010000168.1 GCA_024697425.1 Butyrivibrio sp.
GAGAATACCATGATCATTGTAGAGAGTGCAGGGGATATGGACTTTTCTTTTGCTGAAAGCTATGGACTTGAAGTCAGAAGAGAAAAGAACTATAAGACCAACAAGCACGTATTCCTCTACAGAAAGGAGAACGGATGAAGACAGCTGTTTATCCCGGAAGCTTCGACCCTGTAACTTACGGACATCTGGACATCATAAAGCGTGCATCCCTGATGTTTGATGAGGTTATAGTGGCTGTGATGTGCAATTCCGCCAAAACTCCATTGTTTACCCTTGATGAACGTGTTAAAATGTTAGAGGAAAGTCTGAAAGACCTTGATAATGTGCGGATTGAGTCTTTTGACGGACTGCTCATTGACTATTGCAACAAGGAGAATATTCATATAGTGATCAGGGGACTAAGAGCGATCACAGATTTTGAATATGAGCTTCAGATTGCGCAGACCAACAAGGAACTTTCACACAACAAGGTTGACACGGTATTCCTTACAACCAGCCTTATTTATTCATATCTGAGCAGCTCGGTTGTAAAGGAGATTGCAAGTTATAACGGAGATATAACACCGTGTGTTCCGGAATCCGTTGCGGACAGACTCTACAGGAAATTCGGACATAAATAAAGTTTGGGGGACAAACCTATGACCAGCAGAATAGAACAGCTTATTGATGAGATTGAGACCTATATAGACAACTGTAAGCCTCAGCCTCTTTCACAGACCAAGATCATCGTCAACAAGGAGGAGATCGATGAGCTCTTAAGAGAACTTCGAAGCAAGACTCCCGATGAGATCAAGAGATATCAGAAGATCATCAGCAACAAGGAAGCAATCCTGAACGATGCCAGGAAAAAGGCTCAGGAGCTTATTGATGAGGCAACTGCTCACACCAACGAGCTTATCAATGAACACGAGATCATGCAGCAGGCCTATGCGCAGGCCAATGATCTTATCTCTCAGGCAGCATCCAGGGCTCAGGGCATTCTTGATGATGCCATGAAAGAGGCCAATGATATGAAGGCAGCGGCTGTTGCTTATACAGACCAGCTCCTTGCTGATGTTGAGTCTATCATCAATCAGTCCATGGATGTCACCAACAAGCACAACGAGAATATAATCGAGGCTATCAAACAGAGCAGTCAGGAGGCCATTAAAGAGGTGGCTGCCAACAACGATGATATCCTGACAGCGCTGACTCAGTACAGCGAGGTTATCAAGTCCAATCGCGCAGACCTCAATCCGCCCACAGCAGTATCACAGCCGACATCAGGCTCCGGCAAAAGCGGTAACGGCGGATCGGACGCCGGACAGGGCGAGGGAATTAATCTCGATATGCTTGGCTGAACATAAAAGTATAAAAGCTGCCGCGACCTGCGACAGCTTTTTTGATAAGACTTCCTTTTGGCAAAGTTTTACTGACTTGAAGAATGGAGAATGATCCGTATGAACATGGGGAAAAGAACTGTTTCAGTATTATTGGTACTCATTAGCACCCTGACAATGATCTTTACTGCATTTACGGCTATGCCTGTTGAAGCTAAGGCTGCAACACCCATCACAATTGTGATAGATCCTGGACACGGAGGCGTAGGCGAAAGAAATCTTGGAGCCCAGTATAACGGTTTTTCCGAAAAAGAACTGACTCTGCAGCTGGCAACAGCTCTTAAGGCGGAACTGGAAAAATACGACAATGTCACTGTCCTTCTTACAAGAACTACTGATACAATCCTCAGTCTGGACAGCAGAGCCGAATATGCCAAAAATGTAGGTGCTGACTTTGTATACAGCATTCATTTTAATGCTTCCGCGGAACATGAATTCTATGGATCGGAAGTATGGACTTCAACCTTTGGTAATTACTATCAAAGAGGTAAGGATTTTGGCGAGATAGTATCCGCTGAGTGGAACAAGCTTGGTCTTTATCAGAAGGGCGTTAAAACAAGGATTGGAAACAAGGGACAGGATTATTACGGCATCATCAGAGGATGTGTAAGCAGAGGTGTTCCCTGTGTCATTTTGGAACATGCATATCTTGATCATGATTACGATGTGGCACTTCTTAGAACAAGCGGATTTATAAATAAACTTGCTGTTTGTGATGCAACTGCCATAGCAAAGTATTATAATCTTAAATCCACAGCAACAGGAGCCGATTATACAGGCTTTACCTATGAGCATTCCAAAAAGCCCTACGGAAGACTCTATCAGGACGAGACAGGGCCTGAGACCTGCAACATAAGTGTTCTTGCGCAGGATGAGGCAAGCGGCAATATCCTCGTTGAGATGACCACTCACGACAGCCAGAGCCCTGTAATATATTTCAGCTACAGCTATGACGGAGGCAAGACCTACAGCGTGCTGCAGATGTGGGACAGGACCAAGGATACCCAGTCCTTTAATATCAAGGTTCCGTCGGGCACAGCTAATCCTGTCATTGTATGCAGATCCTACAACAACTACGAAAAAATGAGCGAGAGTTCTCCCGTGCAGGTAACAGGCTCTTTTAACTACTAAAGGATAGAAAATTGAGATTAGACAAATTCCTTGGGGACCAGAATATCGGAACCCGCAAACAGATAAGAGAATACGTTAAAAACGGCAGATGCAAGGTAAATGGCGTTGTTGCTTCAAAAGCTGATATTCACATAGACCCTGTGAAAGATATGATCGCTTTTGATGATGTAGAACTTACCTACAGCAGATTTCACTATTACATGCTAAATAAGCCTGCCGGAGTTGTGAGCTCCACAAAGGATGGCAGGACCATGACTGTTATCGATATCCTGAAGGATGAGAACGTCAAGGACCTGAGTCCCTGCGGAAGGCTTGATATTGATACCGAAGGGCTTCTTCTTATTACCGATGACGGAGAGCTGATTCACAGGCTCCTTTCTCCCAAAAAGCACGTGGACAAGGTCTATGAGGTCCACATGGCTAAAGAGCTTACGGAAGCTGACATTTCGAGGCTGGAAGAGGGAGTTGATATCGGGGACAAAAAAAGCGATGGCTCCGCCGATAAGACTTTGCCCGCAAAGGTAGAAAAAGCTCCCGCAGATGAGGAAGGTAATCCCGTGATTCTGCTTACCATAAGAGAAGGCCGATTCCACCAGGTGAAAAGGATGCTTGAAGCTGTGGGAAATGAAGTGGTATTCCTTCGAAGGCTCTCCATGGGAAGCCTTATGCTTGATGAAGAGCTTGAGCCCGGGCAGTACAGGCCCCTTTCGGAAGAAGAAATAAATAATCTTAAGAAATAACGGTGTTTTTGAATGAATAATATACATTTAGATGATTTTGAAGCTGTAATTTTTGACCTTGACGGGTCATTGGTTGATTCAATGTGGATGTGGAAGGCCATTGATATAGAATATCTTAAAAATCACGGAATTGAGGCTCCCGCAACCCTTCAGAAGGATATAGGAGGCAGAAGCTTTATAGAGACAGCACAGTACTTTAAGGAGAGATTCGGTATAGAGGATTCCATTCAGCAGATAGGCGATGACTGGAACAGAATGGCCTGGGACAAATATACCAATGAGGTTCCTTTAAAAGAGGGTGTTTTTGAATTTCTTGGGCTGTGTGATGAGAAAAATATAAAACTTGGCATCGCATCCAGCAATTCTACAGAGCTTATAGAACAGGTTCTGGCTTCCCACGGAATCAAGGGCAGATTCGGCAGCGTGAAGTCAGGAACAGAGATCCTTAAAGGCAAGCCTGCACCGGACGTTTATCTGGCAGTAGCCCATGAGCTGGGGGCAGCCACTTCAAAGTGCCTTGTGTTCGAGGATCTTGTGGACGGAATCATGGCGGGCAAGAATGCGGGTATGACTGTTGTTGCCGTCAGCGATGATTATTCCAGGCACAGCGACGACTTAAAGAAGGAGCTGGCTGATTGCTATATTGAAGATTATCGGGGATTTTTGAAATGAAGAAAGTATATAAAGGGGAATTTGGATACGTTAAATATCGCAGAAAGGTTGCGGTCATAAGAACACTTATCCTGTTGGCAATCGCAGTGGGATTTTTTGTTACGGGTCTTATAGCTTTCGGGTCTCAGAAGAATGTACTTAGCATAATAGCGGCATTGTGCTGCCTGCCTGCAGGTCTTAGTGCCGTAAATATGATAATGTTCTTAAGAGCGGGTTTCTGCAAGGACAACGACCGGGATAAGATCTTAAAGCACTGCGGAGACCTTCTTATTCACTACGATCACGTGATAACCTCCTATGACAAAAACTTTAACGTTCACGCATCAACTGTTCTTGACAGGAATATTTGCATGTACAGCGATGATAGCAGCTTTGATGCCTCTGACCTTGAGAAACATGTTAAAAAGATGATGGCTCAGAGCGGTTATTCCGATTACAGCATTAAACTTTTTAACAATATTGATAAATACTGCGAAAGACTGGACCAGCTTGAGAAGCTTCGCGCTGACAGAAATATTGATCCCAGGGCAATTGAAGATGCCTGGGTTCCCGGAACTTTAGAGACTCCTGCGTCGGTTCTTTTGTCCATATCCTTGTGAGGCACCCGGCTTAATGAAAGAGATCATTATCGGAGCAAATGAGGCAGATAAACGCCTTGATGCATTTTTGAAGTCCTATCTGAAAGAGGCATCCGGCGGCTTTATCTACAAGATGCTAAGGAAAAAGAATATAACCCTTAACGGTAAGAAAGCTGAAGGCACAGAGAAGCTTAAAAGCGGTGACAGCATAAGGATTTTCTTTGCTGACGAAACTCTTGAAAAATTCAGGGGAAAGGGCGCAAATGCGTCGTCACAGGCTGCAGGCGAAGATATGAAGGCCTATGAGGTTATAGGGAAACTTTCCGTTATCTATGAGGATGACAATATCCTTCTGGTAAATAAGCCTGCAGGTGTACTTACTCAGAAGGCTGACAGAAAGGACCTTAGCCTCAATGAATGGCTTATAGGCTATCTTTTGAATGAAGGCGCAGTCTCCAGAGAAAGCCTTGAAACCTACAGACCTTCGGTGTGCAACAGGCTTGACCGCAATACCAGCGGACTTGTTATCTGTGCAAAATCCCTGACCGGAGCCAGGAAGATGACAGATCTTATTAAGGCAAGGGACGTGGACAAATACTACAGGACTATCGTAAGCGGGAAATTATCAGAAAAGGTTTCTCTTAAGGGATTCCTGTACAAGGATGAATCCCGCAACAAGGTTTTTATCAAGGATACAGATCCAAAGGACGAGCGCTATTCATATATAGAGACCGAATATGAGCCTGTTTCCTATATTAAGGACAAAGACCTGACTATTCTTGAGGTTAAGCTTATAACCGGCAAACCACATCAGATAAGAGCCCATTTATCAAGCATTGGACATCCCATAATAGGAGATGTCAAATACGGTGGCAAAAAGGTTTTGGGCCTTAAGTATCAGCTGCTTCACAGCTACAGACTGGTATTTCCAAAGGGTCTTGAGCCACCCTTTGATATGATAGCTGGAAAAGAATTTACGGCCGATCTGCCTGATATTTTCAATAAAATCATCAAGTGAGGTTATTATGCCCACATGGAAATCCAGGGGACTTAGAGGTTCCACATTAGAGGAGCTGATCAACAGGACCAATGAGAGATATCTGGAACTGGGACTGGCTCTGATCCAGAAAATACCTACACCTATTACTCCCATAAATATCGAGAAGGAGACCAGGCACATTACACTGGCATATTTTGACCAGAAGAGTACCGTTGACTACATCGGTGCCGTGCAGGGTATTCCTGTCTGTTTTGATGCAAAAGAAAGCGCTGCCAGAACCTTTTCGCTTCAGAATATTCACCCTCACCAGGTGAAGTTCATGGAAAACTTCGAAAAGCAGGGCGGCGTTGCCTTTTTTCTAATCTATTACACCGAAGAAAATGAATATTACTACTTAACCTTCAGAAAGCTGAAGGAATTCTGGGACAGATCCGAAGCAGGAGGACGCAAGAGCTTCAGGCATGAGGAGCTGGAGGAGGATTTCTTTATTAAGACCCCGGGAGAAACCGGGATACTGATCCCTTATCTTGATGCGCTTCAGACGGATCTTGACAGCAGAGAATAAAAACGTTGACACGGTAAGTATTTATATTGTAAACTCTTTTCTATGATAGCGAATTATCAAATTAGCACTGCGCATTACTAAAGTGAGGTTAGCATGAATAAAGTCTTATTACATACACCGGACGGTGTCAGAGATATTTACGGATCAGAGTGCAGCGACAGGCTACTTATTCAAAACAGGATCCATAACAAAATGAAAAGCTTCGGGTTCATGGACATTGATACTCCCACCTTTGAATTCTTTGATGTTTTTGCGGAAGAGATCAATGCAACCGATGCAAGGGAGCTTTACAAGTTTTTTGATAAAGAAGGAAATACACTGGTCCTTAGGCCTGATTTTACTCCTTCAATTGCAAGATGTGCTTCCAAGGTCATGCTGGAAAACGGTGATCCCGTAAGAGTTGTTTATCAGGGAAAGTCCTTCCTTAACACATCCAATCTTCAGGGTAAGCTCAAAGAGAACAGTGACATTGGTGTCGAGCTTTTTAACGAAGATTCTGTTTATGCCGACGCTGAAATGATAGCTCTTTTGATTGAATCTCTTAAGGCTTCCGGTCTTACAGACTTCCAGGTAAGCATTGGAGATGCGGATTACTACAAGGGAATCTGCGAGGCTGCCGGCATAGACGATGAGACAGAGCAGCTTATAAGAGGCCAGATAGTCCAGAAGAACTATTTTGCTGCTGAGAGCATCATGGCTGAGCGTGGGATTCCTGATAAGTACAAGGACCTGCTGGTGAAGGTTTCTGAGTTTACCGGCTCAGATGAAGCTCTTAATAATGCAGAAAAAGAGGTTACCAATGAGAGGTCCCTGGCTGCAATAGCAAGGCTTAAGAGACTCTATCAGGTACTTAAGGAGTATGGCTGCAATCAATATGTGTCTTTTGACCTTGGAATGCTGAGTAAATTCAATTATTACACAGGTGTCATTTTCAGCGCATATACCTACGGAGTGGGAGATGCCATCGCCAAAGGAGGACGATATGACTCACTTCTTGGCAAATACGGCAAGGATGCTCCTGCCATCGGTTTTGTGATCATCATCGACGATCTTATGTCAGCCCTCTACAGACAGAATGTAGCAATAGAGCATGAGGAAGAGGTTATAGATATACAATACAATGAGGAGAATTTCTCCGCAAAGCTTGCTGAGGCAGAAGCTCTCAGGGAAAAAGGAAAAAAAGTTTCCTTAAGCTTTAGAAAGGCAAAGGATTGAGCCTATGAGATATCTTACATTTGCTCTGGGCAAGGGCAGACTTGTTAATTCCACAATGGAAATACTGAAAAAATGCGGTATTGAATGCGAGGAGATACTGGATAAGAAGACCAGAAAGCTCATATTTACCAACGAGGAACTCAAACTTAAATTCTTCCTGGCCAAGGGGCCGGACGTACCCACCTACGTTGAGTACGGCGCAGCTGATATCGGTATTGTAGGCGCTGATACGATCCTTGAGGAGAACAGAAGAGTATACGAGGTTCTTGATCTTGGCTTTGGAAAGTGCAGAATGTGCGTCTGCGGACCTCATGAGGCAAAAGAGCTTTTAGAACATCGCGAGATGATACGAGTAGCAAGTAAATATCCCAATATTGCAAAGGACTATTTCTTTAACCGCAAGCATCAGACGGTGGATATTATCAAGCTTAACGGCTCTGTGGAGCTTGGACCTATCGTCAACTTGTCCGATGTTATTGTTGATATCGTAGAG
>JAILFT010000201.1 GCA_024697425.1 Butyrivibrio sp.
CGAAGCTGCTTGGAGGAGAACACATCTCCCTCCCTGACTATGACAGTGATCCTCTGTTCGAAGTTCTTGGCAAAGGTCTTGTTGTATTTGGCCAGCGCGTCATTCTCGCGGTTGATGGTATCTGTCAGTCTCTCCGCTATCTCTTTTTCCACGTCATCTTTGCGGTTCTTGACCAGCACCACAACCACCTGCTTCCTGACGCAGTACATGAGGTCATTTATGATCTCCGACGCCCTGGTGTTCCAGTTGAGGATGACGATGTGGTCGGAGGCGATAAGCCGCCTGTTACCTGCGTTGGCGTTCTCGATGAAACCGGAAATGTAATTGGTGATATAACCGATGACAGCGCCGGTGAAGGAGATCATTCCTATGATGATGATTGCCAGGCAGACCAGCGTAATAGCCACTCCCGACTGACCTATGTCTGACACGACAAAAGAAATGCAGCCGGCATCAAGTATCATGGTGATGGTACAGAATGCCGCCTCCAGGAAGTTCATCTGCTCCGTGCCGCTAAGGGACAGGCTGCTGATGAGGGCAGACGCTAAAAGGAAAAACACAATATTGAATGCCAAGATGGCAAGCAATACTGTGCGTCCCGGGTGCTTAGCTATAAAGATGCTGAGTTTTTCTTTGAATTTGGTCAAACCGTCATTCTCCTTTAGACCTGTAGGCTTCAGGGACATCAACTGCTTTAGCCTTCGCCAGAAGTTCAAAGTTTTCCCGTGAAGGAAGGATGAAAGGCTCGGGCTTTCCATTGTCTTTGCGTATGGTTATATGGAAATTGGCAAATGCCGACTCTTCATCTGTGGGATAGAAAATCCATTTTTCACCCAGATCCTTAATCTCACTGAGGGTATTGCATCCCCATTCCTGTGTATAATATTCAACCGCCAACTGGCATGCCTTATCAAAATCCATCATCTGTCTCCTTGTTTACGCGCAGCAATCCATAACATAGCCGGAAGGAGTCTTATCGTCAGTCCTGCATATACAGATACGCTCTGTTATGCAATGATCAAAGTAATACCCAACTCCATCCTCTCCCGATTGGGGATCAATAAAATGCGTAATGCCATTTATCTGCTGTGCCACAAATACATGGCCGCCTCCGTGTGCTCCTTGCCAGTAGACCATAACTTCAGCACGGGAACCATCGCCCCACTCGCTCATTTTGCTTTCTATATCGCCAATTCCACCGGGACAGGGAACCGAATCAGGCGGAATCCACGCATCAAAAGGATGCCATGAAAGATGGTCATCATTAGTAACTACTTTTTCAACTTCACCTGTAAAGAAGCTCTTCTTTAACACTGTTGGCCTTGGTGTAGCTTTAACATCATATCCGCGCTGTCTCATCTCATATGCCGGAACGCATCTCTGGCAGTTATTGGTCCATTCCAATGCAGAAGAGTTGAAGTTTGGATTTACCGCCTTCGCATCAGACTTGTGGTCGTGCGCGCCCTCTATCCTCTTCCAACCGGAATATCCTCCCGGTGCGGAGGATGTTGCTATACCTGCAGCCGTTACTCCGGCTGCTCCTGCTGCAACACCGGCTGCCACTCCTGCCGCTGTTTGCGAGCTTCCGCCTCCTGATGAGCCAGCAAAAGAAGATCCTGAGGATGAACCGCCTCTTACAAATCTTTTCTTTGATATGGTTTCTTCGTATTTTTGAGCTACGTTCCTGAGTTTTTGTGCAATCTGATTAGCCGGTTCGGTGCACAGATCTACCGCTTTGGAAATCTCCATCAGGGCAGTCGCCAATTGCTCCTTATGCGGCCCAATAGTCTCGGTGTAATTGTCTGCCATGGTACTCATAGTGCTTGTTCTTGCTTTTATATTGTCCACGCCCTCGACTATTTTCCCTGCTGCAGTTTGAAGTTGTTGCACTCCTTCATTGCTACATGCATACTTTGCCATTAGCCTTACCCCATTTACTGCGGTTTAGTCAAATCCCATTTGTGCTTTATAGATTTGTTGGGACACTTCATTTGATTTGCCCTAATCTTCTCTAAATTATCGGAAGGGCACTTCTGTGAATACTCGCCGTTGTTATAATATGCGCATGCTTCACATTGACTTGAAAGGACTTTAAATTCTCCTTCTTTCTGATAGACAAACTTTTCAGCCATATGTCTCACCTGCTTAAATCATTCTTACAGTAATTACTCGTCTACCCATTTCATCACGTCTTACTGAGTCAATTACCATATTACTGTCAATATCGAACAGTACTTCTTTCTCATAGTGCTTAGCAGAGCTTACATGCCCAACATAAGTTCCATGAGCCCCCTTAGGTGCCTGTATCTCAAGGAGCAGATCACCATCAAAAGCGCTGTTACGATCCAGAGACGTGCTCATAAAACCGGCATCCCAGATGACTTTTCCTACAAGTTTATCATCCGGCCAGTTTGCCATTTCACCTAATGCTTTCGCAGAGACTCCCCTGTAAACAGTACAGTCACAGGGCAATTCCGATTTTTCCAGAACAGCATGGAGGTTTATTGCATTCTCAAGGTTACCCGGATCAAATTCTCCTACTAGCCCTCGTAGTACAGCGTTTATATTCGCGTAAGAAACACCTGTGTATTTTTTAAAAGAGCTTACTTGCTCGGGAGTCATTCCATTTGCCACTGATTCTCCGTGAGAGACGACTGTTTGAGTTATCTCTTCCTGAGTTAGCGTAGAATTATCAGACTGCCCTGGCATACCTTCCATACCGGAACCGACCTGCTGGGTACCAGAAATTGCTCCACCTGACGCAATGCCGGTGGATGCGCCCCCCGCCGAACCACTTATGCCTGATACGCCGGGGGAAATCAGTTTCCCTGTCTTTGGAAACGCTTCTTGCCTATAATACCTTCATACTTCTGCGCAACGCCAAGCAGCTTCTGACATACATTGTCTGCAGGCTCGATACACTTAGCAACGGCACCGGCAATATCATCAAGCGCTGCTTCTAAATCAGCCTTATGAGGTCCTAACGTATCACCATATCCGTCAGCTATCGATCTCATTGTAGTCGTCTGAGTTCTGATATCATCTGCACCTTGTTTTATTTTTCCTGCTGCTGCCTTTAACTGTTCTACACCTTCGTCGCTACATGCATATTTAGCCATTGTAATACCTCCTGATTATCAGTCTTCTGAATTAGCAGCTTGCGCAGCCTCTCTAATTTCCTCAAGCTCTTCCTGCAAATCTTTGATAATACCTCTTATATCTGCAACTGCAGCTTCAATGTCACTGAGAGCTTTCCCTAATTTTTCATTACTCTTAACCGCTGCGGGATCTTCTAATGTATTATCTACACAGTCAGCTCCCGCACTTCTCATATCACCGGTTGATTGAGCCACCTGACCAATATACGACTGGAGACTGCTTATCACCTCTTCATAGCTTTGTTCATCTGATACCTGCATTACTTTTCCTCCTTTACCAGTTTTCCAAAATCTACAGTTTGTATTATTTGTTCATATTTGTCTGCAACTTGTTCTATTTCTCTTTCTACTCTCTCTGCAGGCTCGGCACAATTTTCCAAAGAACATTTAATCTACTCCAGCACTGCTACTTTATACATATATTTCCTCTATGCCATAGGGCTTATCAGTTCACCAGTCTCGGAAACGCCCCAGCCATCCCAGTCAATTCCCTGATGCAGATATGGCCTGAAGGAGAATCCCTCCAACATATCGTAGTATTGGCAAACATGTTCAGGAAGAGTCGATGCAACTTTTGAGTTAAATAATTGCCGTGAATCATCCGGGTTAAGTTGGAATGATAGCCTGTGTCTGAAGTAGTCCATTGAGAAAGATGTAGCCTTCAGATCAGCAAAATTACTTAGATACAGCGCAAAGTGATATCCGTAACGGCTTCCCTTCATGACGATTTCCTTGAAGTCATTAAGCGCATTATACTTCTCCGGCATCTCATCTTCTGTGTTCTTTGCTTCGCTTATCTCTTCTTTGGATACCTTGTCCGAAGGTGCTTCCGCTCCTGCATCCTCTGCCTTAACATCTTCCGGCTTATCGTTTTCTGATGGAGCGCTGATTCCTTTCGCCAGATTATCCCACTCTTCCACTACCTCATTGACTATACGCTCATCAGCATCTTCCAGTAGCTGATTCACTTCATCGTCAGTAAGGCTCGGATTCTCTTTTCTGCATTTAGCTTCATATTGCATAAGCTTGTCTGCATAGCGAGTGTTCTTCCAATCCATTTCATCAAGCGTAGACATGTCTACATCAGCTACTTCAGGATGGAAAAGAGCATCCAGAGCTGTATCCGTTATATCTGTAGAAGCAGTGGTAGCAGCACCTCCGTCATCATAGCCAAAGTCTCCACAGATTCTCTCCATGCCCAAAAGAACGATAAGTTTGTCTTCCGTTTTTTTGGCCTTGATGTCCTTGTTCAGTTCCCAAATCCTTCTGCTTATTGCAGATGTATCAGATACAATCTCACAACCCTGTCCTCTGAAAACATCACCGTATTTTTTGAAAATTCTGCTCCTGGAATAGGTCCAGATTTCAACATCTTTACGGATCTCCTTAAACTGTTTGATAAGCGAAGTCAATATAGATGCTGCACACATCTGCTCACCGACAGGCGCAAACAAGAGGAAGTTTTCTCTGGATTCCTGAGTCACGGTAGCAAATCTGACATCCGTCATAAGTCGCGGTCTTCCAAATGCTACAGGCATCTCATCTTCTTCCATATCATTCTCGCGCTTATACTCAATCTTAAGGTTTGCCAGGCGAGCCCCATCATACATATCGTAGCTGTTTCCATCCACAACCACAGGCTGCTTTTCAACATAATTATTGATATCTGAAGGATCATATTTATCAACGGCTCTCATCTTGGAATGAATTTCATTTATGAGACCGCGCTGCTTCATATACGGATCGTCAGGACTGTCCTTATCGCTAAAGTACAGCGCCTGACATCTTCTAACAAGCATTCTGTCATTGCCGTCCTCGCCCTTATCTCTATACTTGATCAGAGCATGATGAGCAGGGAGAGCGTCAATCCAATTCTGAACCTGGTCAGTTTTCTGGGCTGATGAAAGCTCAAGTGTTTCTACAATCTCCGACTTGGCTGCCTTCATGGCAATTCTCATCTGGATCTGAGCTTTGGCTGTAGCTGTAAGTCCTGTCACACCTGTAGTAAAGGTCTGGCTTGCAAACAAGAACTTGATACCCATGGCACGGCCTTTGGCAAGCAGGTTCTGAAGCTTTAGTCTGTACTGCTGCGAATCTGCTATTGCCTGTGACATGATAGAGAACTCATCCAGAATAACAAATATGACAGGCATATATGTATCCTGCTTGACATTCTCAACCTTCTTCAGTTCCTTATGTTTCATGAAGAACCGCTGGCGCTCCATCAGCTTATCTGTAAGCTTATCGATAAGGTCAAATACCAGCTCCTGGGATTCATCCAGAAGAATATACTTAACATGAGGAGGCATAGGATTAATGTACTGAGAGAACTCAGACATCTTAAAGTCAGCCAGCCACAGCTCAACCTCATCGGGATGATAGTTCTTTATGATTCCGGTGATCAATGAGTGAAGCAGTGTTGATTTACCGGAACCCGATGCTCCCATAAGGAAGGATGCAAAGTTTTCTTCTTCAAATGCGATGGTGTGAAGCCTGTCTTTTCCGTCAACACCATAGGGAAGCCTTATGATCTTGTTGTCTCTTATATAGTTGATTCCGCCATCCAAAAGGCCTCTTTCAGCGTAATCGGTTACCTTCTGTCCCTTACCCTTGGACATATTTCTGACAGCTGTGCAGTAGTCAGAGGACAGATTGAACTTAAACGGATACCAGGCATAACTGTGGGCATCCTCCTGACCAATCTGTATAGTGGTCTCCTTCATGGTCATCTTTATATTGATCATGCTTTCCCCGATGTAATCAGAGAATCCGGAATCGTCACCTATATTTTTCTCTGAAACAGCAGCAACTTTTACAGCGATAAAAGAAATACCATAACGCTCATAGTTACTGAATATCTTCTTTATGCGCTCTGCTGCCTCGCCCTTTATCTCTTTGGGCCATCCCACAACTACAACAACGCTGCGCTGCATTCTCTTTTCTGCAGGCATCTCATGATTGTATTCAAGAACCGTGTCATAGCCCTCAAGCATATCGTCTATATCACTGAAACCGGCAACAATATTCTCAAGTGTCTGAAGCATCTGCTCTTCGTTCCTGGGGACTGGCTCGAGAACATCAGTCCCTTCAAGGCCTCTGAGACCGCCTATAAGAGCAGAGTTCTGCCTAAGCGCATCAATGACATAAATCTTTCTGCTTCCCGCAGGGGATCTGTCTATGATCTGGAACAGCAGGTTTCTGATGCCTGCGTCCATCTCGTTCAATTTCTTTCTGGCGGGAACGCAGGAAATAGCCATGGCAAATTCTTCGTCACTCTTAATCCTGTACAGAGGAAGATATACCTTACTGTTCTTCTCATCATAGAATCTTCCCAGTGTGAGCTTTAAGTGCTCTCGCTGTGACTCCACAACATCAATGGCTGTGCCGTAGGCACCGGGGATCCACAGTTCGGGATCACTGTCGTGGTCCACGTACTTCTCGGGAGCCTGCTGGTACATGTGGGCTTCATTCTCACTGCGAACATTATCTGCAAAACTGTTGAACTGATCACTCTCAAGGAATTCTCTGATCTGCTCCCTGACAGCATCAATCTTCTGATTCAGCTCTTTTAACTGGGCAGGGGCACCCACTGCCAGGTCATCCTTGAGCTCCTGTATCCTTGCAGTAAACTCTTCCTTCTTCTGCTCCAGGAACTTAATGTCACAGTTAGCCACAAGATAAACCTTCTGGGCATAGACATCATCCTCCGACAGGGGATCGATCAAAGACGCCCAGTCTCTGAGCCTCTTGATATTGACTCTGTATCCCTCCGGAGCCTCGATGGACAGCAGATTCTTGCTGGTCATGTGGTCCTCGGCAAGCTGAATAAACCCGCTTATTTTCAGCTGGTACTCATCGATTTTCTTTAGCTGATCTTCAAGATTCTTGATGCGCTCAGGAATCTCGCCGTCTCTTAGATTCTCCAGTTCCTGGATTTCTGCTTCGAAACCGGATATCTGACTGTTCAGCCCTGAAATCTTCTGGAATATTTCGTTATACTGTTCAATCAATGTCTGCATGTTTTAATTGCTCCCAACAGCTTTATGAGATAGGTGGAAACTTGGCAAAAGGTGAATGCTTAACCAGTGAAGAATCCTTGATGAAAGGATACATTTCGCGGTATACCTTAAAGCCTTCCCCATAAATATCTTTTCTTTGCTCCAGAACCATCTCCTGATCACGGGCATATGAGTTTTCACCTATAAGATACAGATACTGGATTGATACCCAGCATGCCATTCCTTCGTAAACCATATCGCGCACTGCAGGATCGGGATACAGCCTCCTTACCTCCCTCTCATTCCAGTTGATATACTGCCAGATGTGCGTGAGTTCATGAGCCATAGTGTCAATGGTGGCAAGCCTTGGACTTCCGTTTTCAATATAGATCTCGTATCTGCCGCTTGCTCTTCTGGCATATCCAAGCACTCTTGAGACATATTCTGTGGAAGGCTTAAAGATACTTCCGTATCCTCTTGCTATCGTTCTGGCATCAGTGGTAACAATTGACATTCCCACTGAATAATCGATGCCGAAGAAACTCTGCATAAGACTCAGGCACTGCTTAAAGATCTCACTGAAATCTTCAACAGTGGTGATGGCACTGTTTGTACAATCGTTACATCTTATTCTTCCATCGGTAAGTCTTTCATAGCTTACTCCGCTGATAGGCATTCCACAGAAATCGCAGTGGTTGACCGCATCTTTATCGATGAGTGAGTCATTCATAAGATCTCGTGTTCTGGCCTTACGGAAAGCATTCTGACTGAATCCTCTTACAGTCAGATACTTCATAACATCCATTAGCTCAAGTCTCTTATCAATCTCGTTGAAACCGAACTTCAGGAAGCATTCTCTCTGATAACGGGATTTATCCCTGGTTCCGATACCTCTTTCAATGAAGCATTCTTCGAGATATTCGTTGTCTTCATCTGTTCCGCTCTCATCAAAGATATCAGTTCCGTCGATGGCTACGATGTCAGGATTTCCTTCTTCGGGCTCAAGCTGATCCTCGGGACGTATATTATTCTCTGCATCCTTAACTGCCTTGCCTTCAGTACCTTCTGCATTGCCCTGATCCTCGCCCTCGGAATATCTCCATTCTTCAGCAATATTTGCCTCATCTCTGATGAGTTCTTCTGCTTCAACCACAGATTTCTGCTCAGGCTCTTTTTCCTCTTCTTCCATGTCAAAGGAGAAAGCTTCATCCTCTTCTTTAGTCTCAGGGGTAGCTTCTGCTGCAGGCTCAGTCGGAGTGGGTGGTGTCAGAGGTTTACTCTCTGCCTTAGGCTCTACCTTCTGCTCTGTCTTTTCCTCTTCCTTTTCTACCGGATGAGTTTCAGCATGGGCAACACTGTCTATCTTTACTTCTTCCTTCTTGATTCCAAAAAGCTGGCCTATTCTGCGGAGCATTCTTGTAACCAGAGACCTCCTCTGAACATCCAGTTTAGGGAATTCAGGTGTTACTATCTCCGGATCCTTGAATGCAGGTTCGCGCATCTTCTCAAAGTGCCAGTACAGGTAATCCGTGATTATCTCTATGAATTTGATCAGATTCTTCTCGATTGCCTCAAGAAGTCCGAGATCCATCTCACTATCTTCGATGAGATAAATACATCCCTCTTCGATGTTGCCTTCTGCTCCATAGATCATGTAGTTAAGCATTCCGTCTACATTCTCGGGAAGCCTGGTTGTGATCGCTATGTAAGGCCATGCATTAGGGAATACGCTGCGCATAAGCTCTGAAAGAAGCATTGCAATTGTAAACAGCACGTTCTCATCTGCATCAGGAAGTTTGACGCGAAGAACAGACTTGTTTTTATACTCTCTGCTGTACTCCTCAACATTAGGATCATTGGCAAAGTTAATAACTCTGGCTGTTCTAAGGTCATGGTTCTTATTCATCTCAAGGAATCCGGTGGTGCTTACCTTGAAGTTGATCTTAAGCCTTGTAACATCCACATCCATAACAGTGCGGGATGCCACTACCTGCTCTTCTCCGTATGTACCGATGTTATATGTTCTTATCTGGCGATAGTACTTTCTGCCGTCGTACAGATTAGACGCTCTTCTCAGAATAACGCCGTTCTCTGAAGAGATACTGTGAACGATGTAGTACTTACCGTCGTAAACAACAAACTGTCCGGGTAATACCGACTGAGTAATATGCCCAAACAGTCTGGCATCGATATACCTGATCTTATCCTCCTCTTCACAGATAAAAAAGGCGTTTTTCAGGGTCTTTTTGAAATACTTATTGAAGTTTCCCTCTGTTATGGAGTAGAGGTTTTCTTTATCAAATGTGCTGTCGAGATAATTCTTTCTGACAGATCTGATGTGAAGAATGCTCCTGTCAATTCCGAAGAAATCTTTCAGAAGTGAAGTCAGTACGCTGTTCACATCATCATTCTCTATCCCGACAAGCTTAAACTCAGCATTTAATTCCGATTCAGATACCTCTCTCGTTGTCATGAGCAGAAGCATCTTGATCAGTACGTTTCTCGGAGTCTTTGCATAATCCGGAACTATCGAAGGAATCGCATCCGGATTAGACATAAACATCATCGTGTTGCATCTCATATAATCCCTAAGAAGATAGTTCTCAGAGAGTATGTTAACGAAAGACTGCTTCTCTCCTCTGGACATGAACATACGCATGGTATTAAACATGTTAGAAAACTCATCCTCAGCTATGAGGAATTTGTAATCAGCCTTGTCCGTACTCCAGATGTTGGAAACAAATTTGATTCTCTCGTAAAGGCTATCCTGCTGGATAGGCAGGTTCATGTATTTACAGATTGTTGCAAAGTACTGACCGGCAATCCACTTGATGTCTTTAATGGGAACCTTGGTCTCGCTGAACCATTCAACCGTCGGAATCTGATTCTTGATGGCAACTGCTGCCAGCTCAATTCCGTTACCCATATATCTGGTCTGCTTATCAAAAAGCTTCTCTTTCAGATAATCACCATCGGCATCCCATGCCATTGCTGTATGGATATTTCTGGTAACCGGAGGTGCCTCTACTTCGGTGATATTGATCTGAAAAACATGGGAAAGAGAATCCACCAATCCATCTGTTATCCTGTCGAGGAAACAGTATGTAGGTGTAACATCATCATGTGTCATATAGTCAGCCAGAATGCTGAGAGCAATCTGTCCGGTATTCACTATAAGTGATGGCTCAACCATCATAACGAAACCGACATTCTCGATGAATTCGGTATTGGTCTTAATAATCTCGGGATTGTAAATCTCTGAGAATCCCAGCACTCCAACTTCGCACTCAGGTTCCTTGAAACCAAGTTCCTTGACACGCCAGAGGGAATCGATTTTGCCATAGTCAACAAGAATGCCCTGCATCCAATCTATAATGTCCTCTTTAAGGGATTCCCTTGCTGTCAGGATCAGGCACTTCTTATTGGACAACAGGTTATAAAGCACTGGCAAAATAAGATATTTGCCCAAATCCCTGTAAAACGGATCGTAGAAAAGAACATTTTTACCATCAAGAAGCTTCAATGTGGCAGAAATGTAATCAGCATCATATGACTTTGCTTCGCCATTGAGCTTGAAGAACTCCGCGATCTTATGATCCGTCTCTGACTCTGATGAACTAAGTTCCTCAAGATAATCTGTCACGGATTTTGTTGAAGTAAAATCGCATTTTGTCTCAGAGGTCAGAAGCTCATGAGCAAAGATCTTCTCATATATCTCTCTTAAGATATAGAAATTCCTGATCTTATGGGCATAGCTGTCATCACCTGTTACGGTCTTAGCGTACTCTAACTCCGTAAGGCCATTAAGGAAGATGAAGACTTCAGTAATGACAATGAGATACAAAACAGGAAATACAAACGCATGGAATTCAGACTGACGGCCTCTGTTCCATATAAAGGCCATAACTATACCTGTGGAGATAACAGAAGCAATCATTAACCACTTGATCAGATTTCTGAAATTAGTCCACTTGTCTCTTAAGAGCCACTGCTGACAGTTCTCGTCGTACACATATATATTACTGAGAAGCTCCCGAAATGGCCTTTTCTTTCTAAATGCAATAAGACAGATGATGACGGGAATGATCCTGCCCAAAACATATACTGCATAGATCAGTGCATTAAGGAAAATCACCTCTATGCTGTTTTGCTCCATTCTTACCACACGCCCTATATATCCAAGGGATTTGAAGATATCTTCATACTTTGCCCTAAGCACTACAATCGCCAAAATATCGTACACTAAGGAAACAGCCGGCAGTAACAGCTGCTTGCTGCGATTGATCCTCTTCGAATTCACCAGTTGATGAACCAGATTAAGGATTGCGAATATCGCTATAGAAGAAATAACCTTAATCATCTCTTCCCGCATCGTTAAATATTTCCTCTCTTTCGATAATGAAGCGCCCTATAAAGCTAAACGGAGATTTTACCCTCTCTCCGGTATAATTAAACGGGATGCTGTATTCTTTGTTATAGTCAAAGGTATAAAGTCTGTTGTCCCTGGGTTTAACATCCACATCAACAGCAAATTCTTTTCCAAGGTTTCTCTCGAAACTGATGGGAACATAGAATGCCTTGGCCCACTTTTCAACCTTACCTCGGAAGATTCCGATCTGCTCGTTATGTACCTGAAGAAGATCATATTCCGTCTCAAGTTCAAACTTCTTGTGCTTGAGAGTATCAAGAATGCTGCGGCCTCGTGAGAAGTTAACGATATTGCTCACGAATTTGGAATAGAACATCATGTCCTGCGACAGCACCGCAAGATTATCTTCCATGGCATAGTTATATTTCTCAATCTTATCCAGAAGCGTTTTCTTCTGAGAAATGAGAACAATCAGCTCCACAAGTCCAAGAGTCAAAGCGCAAAACGCAAATGCTGCCATCATTCCGCCAAGATTTCTGTCGTCCAGCTTCTGAGGGATAATAAATGCGGGCAGCACCGATAAAATTACCATAAGTACCACTACTGCCAGCACGCCCCATGCCAAAGGTCTGGGAACTCTGCCTTTGATATAATCCTTTACATCATTAGACAAACTGCTGAGTTTCTCTCCGGTGATATTTCTTGAATCAGAGATGGTGTTCTGTGTCTTTAGAATTTCATCAAAGGTATCATCAAGCTCCGCTTCCATATCCAGCTTTTCGTACTTATCCATGGGAGTAACCATTTCTTCGGGAATCTTACTGGCGGCACGCATCCGGTTAGCACTTTCATCCAGAACTCTGTCCTGTTTCCTGAAAATGGATTCAAGCGTACCCTCAGCAATGCTCCTGAGGCTATCCCATTTTCTTCCTTCGCTTGATGTGGCAGCGGGACAAATATGAAATACTTCAGTGTCGACTGTGACTGATGTGTCTTTTGGTATTCTGACTTCTGCGCTTACTGTTGTCTCATATTCAGGCTTTGGATGCTTCTCTCCCATCTTCAGCTCAACATCACGCCTCATTGATTCTTCAACATAGTTTGTACAGCCTATCAGCTCATCCAGCTTCCTTTGCAGAGTGTCACTGAGAGCATCCATGTTAAATTCAACTCTGGCATTATAAAGCCTGTAAGCCTGAAATGAACTTGGATCAATATCTTCCGAAGCCATGAGCATGACGCTGTTCCAGAAGTTAAAAAGATCTGCTTCTTTGCGATTTGCGCCTTCTTTAACATATTCGTATTTTACGAATCGGCAGTTCCTTGAGTACCTGTTTCTTTTTGCGAACTCAAATCCATCAACTTCTCCATCGGGATGCCAGGCATTCTTTGTAGATTTTCTATCGTTACCCATTCTCACGCTATAGAAAGTATACAGAATGATTTCTCTGGGTTTACGTCCATCATACTCATACATGCGAACCAAGTCCCTGTATGTATCCTGTTCCTTTTTATCAACACCTTCCGGAACATATATACGCCTGGGGCTCTTGTTTCTTTCCTGTATTACATCAGAATGGAAAGTCACTTCGGGAGAAGGTACCTCTCCCAGAATCTGCGTAAGTCTTACAAGAGGAACCTTGCTCTCCTGAACTTTAGAAGCATCTTTTGACACATTGCAATAAAAGTCATAAGGGTTATGCGGATTGAATGACAATTTCTTCATATCATTCTCATCCCGCTCCACTACCCTTATGATTATGGCGCGCCATTCCTTCTTATCGCCCACAAGTTCTTCAAGACCGGGAAGGGCGGTATCAATCGTCCTCCCCGATTCAATCCATCTGCAGCAACCAACCTGGTTATTGCTAAAGAGCTGAAGAAATAGCGGGTAATACTCCTGGAATAATTGTATTGTTTTTTGATTCTGAATCAAAACTGAATACATACTTTATGTCCTTATTTGGTCTTGGATAAAGCAAGCTCCTCACCGCGTGTCTTTATTTCTTTTGCAAGATCATTGAGCCCAAGGGCCTTGAGATCATATGAAAGCATCTCGCATATTCTGTTAAACAGTAGTTCACGGAATACATTTTTGTCTTTAGTATTAAATAGACTCAGATTATCGACCAGCCTGTCAAACTGCTCTGTGAACAGCTTTCCGACATTCTCAGCATAATCGTTTTCTTCGCTGAATCTCTTAATCACTTTCTTAGCTTCATTCATTGCTACCTGCATCAATCTGATTCCATCTCTCTCGTTATAAACCTCTGCCGTAGCAGATCTCTTGAGCAGGAACGGAAGTTCAAAGATACTTCTTACAAGAGTATCGTTTTTATCTCCAAGTATTCTCATGGTGAAGCTGTTAATCTGATCAATTATCTCGTTATCAAAGGCCGTCTTACCTGCTTCTGCCTCCCTATTCTGAAGGTCCTCTACCGAGCTAAGGATTCCATGAACAAGTTCGGGATATATTGAAACAGCATCGAAAACTTCATAAAGCTGGTCGCAAGGTGTTCCGTTGGAAACAGTAAGGACTCTGTTATCCTGCTTACCGCTGTCATCGTCCTCTACCAGCTTGTCTATAATGGTATAGGCAAACTGATTGCTGTTGCCGGTTTCAAATAAATCTACCTTGTGTCCGACAAATGCCCAGAAGAAAGCTGCGCAGATATCATCAAGCTGCTTCTCCTGATTACCCTCATCGAGATCAGGCATCTTTGTTGGATTGTGCCACCACCTGTCAATATGAGGTGATATAACTTTAGTTACTGAAGGAACAGGATGGATCTTGCTTACAAGCTCGTAATATGCTTTGAAGTATTCTCCCGCAGACCTGTCATAAGTCTGGCTCCTCTGAGGCGGAGCAAACTTTGAAAGATCATTTGCTCTAAGTCCATAGAAGGATTTATAGAACAAGATCATGTTTAAAGGAATATCATCGTCCGCTGCTCCTCCGAAGTCCTTTAGCTCGCTTTTAAGCATCTTGCTTCTGGGAGAATCATCATCCACATAAAGATTTGTATTATACGCGCAGGCATTGATGGGCTGTTTTTCCTCACCTATAGGCTTTTCAATAAACGGTGCAGCCAGAATCTTGGCCTGCTTTATAACTTCATGTACATACGCCCTCGCCGTTTCTGAATCTACCACTTTCTGCTCGTACTCCAGCTCTTTTTCGATAGCAGTAATGACATCTATATCAATTTCCGGGCCGTAGATTTCAAGCAACTTATTCTCAAAGTAACTTATAATGTCATTGTCAAATATTGAACTGAAGTAATCGCCATTGTCCGCTTTAACAGACAGCATTGAGTAACTTCTGACTCTGGAATAAATTGCCTCTGCCAGTTTAGTGTCTATATCTATGGAACCTCCTGCGTAAGCCATCTTTTCATTCATGGCCTTAAGGCACTCTTTTGATGCGCATACATATCTTGCTGCAGTACCCTTTGTATGCATGTACTTGTTCTCGATGGTCTCGATTTCTCTGCTGATTCCTGTTACCTTTCCGTCAAAAGTCTTGAAGAAATTAGCAAAAGACTCACTAAGACTCTTAACATAGCTGAGACCCTCCTCCAAAACAGCAAGATAAACAGCATTAATACGATACTCGTCAACGCGGTTTATATATGTAGAGAGTGAGTTCTTTAAATCATCCTGTCTAGCACTGAGAGTATGTCTAATACTATCGATTATAGAAGAACGCATTCCCGGTCCAAGATTACCGATAGTCTCCTTCTCATCAGTGTTGGAATCATCAAAAATATCTTCGTAATGGGCAAAGTATTCCTCTTCTGCCTCAACATCCTGTTTAAGTCCGGCAATAATACGGGTCATTGACTCTTCCACCTTATAAAGGAAGAATCGAACAGCGCACGGATGAAGGAAATCCTTAGTTGTGCTATTTCTCATATATTTTTCAAGACAGAAGTCATCATTACTCGTCAGCACGTCAACACTGTTGGACTTGAAGATGGAGTATGCCAGCGTCCTTGCCATCTCACTACAACGTTTAACTGCCGTGCCTCTATAGATAATGACTGCGTTGTAGGCATTTACAAATGCCTCTTCCACATCTTGAGTTTTTCCGGCTGCGTTTTCAATTTCCCTGACCTTTGACAGTGCAAGCGACTGCATTTGATCCAATTCGATTACAGTCGAAGAATCATTGCCCTGAGTTATTCTGTTCTCCAGCTTCGAAATATAGATATCCCATTTGAATCCTTTAACTGTTACGCCATTTTCATCATATTCATTACAGGACTCCATAATAGCCCTGGCAAACGCATTCTTCTTGTTTGCCTCCGATTCTACAGAGTTGATATAGTTTTGAGATTCTTTTATGTCCGAAGGATGAAGTCCGGCTCTCCTCATGTCAGCATTGGTACGAAGCATACCCTTGAATGCCCGATCAAACATCAGCCACTCTTCAGATACGCACTCTTTTGCCCAGTTAAGAGCAAGGTACTTCTTTACTACATCCTTGGGATAAATGAGCATAGAAGTGCCTGCACCGGCATATCTGTTCCTGCCTCGTTCGGACACAAGTTTCCTAATGGTGTTATCCTCAGAAGAGTTGCTTCTCTTGTTCATTGGGCCGATAGACATTGCATAAATACAGTTAGCTGCATGATCAAGATAACTGCTAAATTCATCAAGCTTTTTACCATCAGAATTCTGTCCGTCAAACAGGAAACAGAAATCAAATGGTCTTACATTGTACTCCTCAAACTCACCCGAACTTACAGAAGGGAATTTCATGGTTACACTGTCTTTAAACCTGTCAGGAAGAGTAGAATCTCCTTTCATAAGAAAAGCATCAATTTCTCTCAAAGTAGCATAAGCGTTGCTCTTCAGATTGTTTCTCTCTGCTTCTCCGGGGATTACATGGTAGAGCACCTCTGGAAGAATAAAGAATCCTCTGGAAATGTTTGCGCTCTGCCTGAATCTGGTAGCCAGATAATTTTTAATATAAAGGGAAACCGGAAGTATAAGACCCGATCCGGTACCACCTGCAAGTGTACTTACAATAATAACCCTGAGAGCCTGCTGATACTCTTCACCCTCAAGCCTGTAGAGATCTTCGATTGCTCTGTGAAGTTCCTCCATCTTCCCGGAACGGACCGCTGTCTCAAATGCCAGCCTGGAAATAGCTCTAACCTGACCCGCGCCCTCCGTGAGTGTCTTACTGTTAAGAATCGCATTAACAGGGAACCAGGTGTCTCTTGCGTGAGTATCTATGTTAAGGTACTCCCCTACTGAGAGTTTTGTAGAAGTCTGGATTGCATGAACAAATGGGTTTTTCTCCTTAATTCCGGCAAGCTCATTTACATCTGTATCAAAGACAGCAAAACCAATCCTCTGTCTCTGCTCTTCAGTAACCATATCAGCTACACGCAATGCAATCTTAGATCCAATTCCGCCAAGTCCAACTATAAGTGTAGGTGCATTCATCTATATTCCCTCCATTTTACTTGTTACAACAACATGTGCACTTTGCTTCAGCAGTATTTACCACAATCACCAATCCGGCTGTTTTTAAAAGATTTTTCCTAACCCCTTTTTCAACATATTGACCGTCAAATGTAATGTCTCTCCTTCCTTCAAAGGCCCGGGTATTTGTTATCTCCATCCTCTGTCCGCCTGAAGCCTTCACTTGCAATATAGGCCCGCCGGCAATTCCCGGAGGAAGATATTTGATAGTACCTCGCTCTGGAATAAAGGGTAGCATGACAGTTGCCGTTCTTTTTACAAGTTTACCCTTGGAATAATCCTTTCGTCTGTATCCGCCCTTAGCTACATACTCTATTTCCGGTCTGCGCTTTAGTCTCTTAGGAAGTCGCTTCTTGAATAATGGTGTATATCCCAGGAGTATGAACAAAAATACTCCGCCAATTATCAGTTTTTTAATATCGTCTTCGTGCTGATCAATCCATGACCTGTTATCTGTGAAATCTGCATTTCCATCAGCTTCTCCATACCAGGTACTTTTATTGGCACTGTGTGAAGCAATCAGCCGATAATCAATACTACTAAAGGTACTGCCCTCCGCCTTATCAGCCTTAAGCTTCGGATAAACATTAAATACTCCTGGCGAATCGCCCTTCTCGACCTGAAACTCAATTCTATTATCCTTGAAAATGCCGCTGGATACGTTAATAGTCGGAAGCTCGAAGTTAGCCCATTCCGAAGCAGGTATCTCCTGGCCTTCCAGGGTTGCCTTGAATACCATAGGCTCGCCCGCATTCTCTATGCCCTCTTTGGTAATCGTATATTCAGGAGCTGAAATCTGCTCAACCTGCAGCTCTTTATCCCGGAAAACATCGAAGTCTATATGGGTTGCCACCGAATTGTATTTCAGGTATGATGCCGCCGCATCTATGTGGTACTTGCCTTCCTGAATGGTGACCTTACTTCCGTTGCTGCAATCCTGAACCTGCTGACCATTGTTGTAATCTATGCTGGCCGCATATTCTATATTACCCAGAAGTCTTGACTCAGCCACCGGCTCATTTGTTCCGGCCTTTACGAATCCGAACTTAACGGTGTAATCACCGGCTCTTACGCCATCCGTGTAGGGAACCTCCTGGCCTTCCTGCCCAACCAGGTACATCATGATTTCTACGTTGGGCTTGTAGTAGACCTCAACAGTCTTGGCGGATCCTGCGTCAACCTTGTATACTCCCGGTGAGAAGTCCCCGCTGAATGTAGCCAGGCTTCCGTTTAGCTTATCGTCCACAATGAAATCGGCGTATCCTCTTGAAGAAGGTCTATCACTGTACTTAACCTTTACCGGAGTTTTGTCGTAGCTTATCTTGTTGCCGCCGCTATCTGTGATCCCGCTTATGTTGACATTGTCGCCCTGAGCGAATACCACGAATTCAGACATGGGTATGTCAAAAGAGAATTCTCCGCTATTGACATCTACTTCAAGCTTGTTGGAATTGAATATCCTGGTGCAGATCTGGGTTATCTTATTAAGGATCTGATCATTGGTCTGAGCCTTCTCAAAGAAGATGTTCTTGCTGTCATCCGATTTGATCACCGCTCCGTCTGCGCCCATACTCAGGAACATAACATTTATGTCCTGAGCCTTCTGTCCAAGATATTCTTCCACCTGCTGATTGGTAAAAGCCCCATCCTCGAAAGCACCGTCTGTAAGGATCACCAGCCACTTCTCATCACCCTGCATTCTTGTGAGGTCGTCGTATGCTTTTCTCACAGCATTAAAGGGAGTGTTGCCTGCGGCAGTTAGCATGGAGTGAACCTGATTAACATTGGTCTCAGCTCCCGAAGAGCCCTTTAAAGTAAGCCTCGGCGGTGCTGACATTGCTCCTCCGTCGTAGTCACTCATGACGTAGACGTTCATGGTATCGTTATTGCCAAGCATGGCAGCAAAAACTTCCATGGAGTACTTGGCCTGACACCAGGTATCCACAAGTTTGCCGTTGTTGATCATACTTCCCGAATCATCGTAAACAACGTTGATGACCCTTGAAGGCAGATTTTCAGTTGCATGGGAAATCAATGGATCTGATAGAGCAAAAGAACATAACAAAAAAAGAATAGAAAGTACAAACGCAAAAAGCTTTTTTCTCACGGCCCCCACCTCATAAAAACTCATTGTCTGTCTATTTGGATATTCCGATTAAATTCACTCTATATTATTAATGGCGGGCCCAAAAATTCAGGCTCGCCAGATAATTATATCACAATCATGGAATATTTCTTCACTATTTATAAAAAATCTAAAAAAAACATTAACTTTTTTCAGCGGAGTTCTACGCGTAAATTTCTCCGGTGTCTACGTAAATTTCACTATTTCCATTTCTTTTCCCGCTCTGTTCTCTCTTCTCTCCCCTCCCACTCAGGAATTGGAATGTTCTTGTGGAGTCTGTCCAATATGGTGTCCAGGCTCTCGGGAACATGGTAAAAGAAGCCCTGCCCAAGCTCGCAGCCCGCATCCAGAAGGAACTGCCTCTGCTCTTCAGTTTCCATGCCTTCACAGAGAGTATGGATGCCAAGCTTGTGTGCTATATCGATCATTCCCTTAATGATGGTCCTGTTTGCCCCGTTACGGTTATCAAGGTTTATCAGAAGAGCCATATCAAATTTAAT
>JAILFT010000204.1 GCA_024697425.1 Butyrivibrio sp.
TGATGGCTAATCCGGTATAGGTCATGTCCTTAACGCCGCTTATAACAATATTCTGAGAATACCCTGCTCTCCAGCATGCCTCATAGGAAACAGGACCCGTGACAGTGTCTATACTGCTGAATATGCCTCCTTTATCAACATTCTTCCAGCCGGTAAACTCATATCCCTTTTTTACAGGAATCTCAACCTCCGGTTCGGTTCCATATTTGGCTTTAATGATATAAGATTCCTCACCGTTGTCGGGATTTATCACAACATCATAGACCTTAAGACTGGTCTTTGCATACAATGTCACATTCTCATATATGAGGTCATTCCCCACAGGCTTTGTCAGTTTTGCATCATAATACCAACCTTCAAGCTCACAGTTCATGAAATTGTATTTGTTCTCTTCAGCATCAGTATCATATTCCACAGGCTGACAAGCGTCCTTATAATCCCAGCCAATGTACTCATACTTTCCGTCTTCAGACACAGAATAGTAATCCAGTCTGATCTCGTTGATTTCCCAGACTGCATAATAGGTTGCATTCTCAGTTATCTCAACGCCATCATATTTCAGAATATTGGAGCCGTCTGCATTCTCTGACCAGCCCTTAAAGGTATAACCCCTTCGCTGAATATCAGCAGGCAGTTTAAGAATCTCTTTATATGGTACTTCGATTTCCTCCGGCTTTGTTCCGTCCATGTGATCCAGAGTCACCTTACTGCGTACAAGATCCCACTTTCCGTATATTCTGGTATCTTTAGTCACAGTATAGTTTGAAGGAACCGGCTTTTTAAAATCGGCATCAAAGAACCACCCAAGGAATGTGGCGTGTCCGCCTTTTTCATAATACTCAACACTGCTTGCGGCGCTATCCCAAACAGACTGACCCTCGTTGGAGGAAAGCTCGAAATCGGGAATATATCTGTATTTACTGTTGTCACAGATTATGTATGCTCTGTAGGTATCCCAACGGGCATAGAGAGCGATGTCCCCCTTCACAGGGTTATACTTGAAAGAATAAAGATGTTTATAATTCCTGTCCGTATACCACCCTGCAAACCTGTATCCATCATACTTAGGAATCACTTCAGTAGCATCTTTACCATCTTCTACTATCTGAACTGTATATTCTTTTCCATTTTCAGGGAAAAAGACAACCTTATGACCGGTATACTTTTTGCCTGCATAAAGAGTCATCTTATGCTTAACAGGAGCAGTAAAATCCCACTTATTCAGCTCATATTGAAGTTTCCTGTCAGCGTACCAGCCTCCGATATCGCTGCTGTTTGAAATAAGAGACGTAGGATCCGAAAGCTTACTGCCAAGGGCTACTTTCCGGGTAGAAACAACTTTTCCGTCAAGTCCGATAAAAGTAACCGTTGTGATGTCTCCCACAGGAACAAACTCAACCATGCTGCTGTCATAAGCCAATGTATCCAGTCCCTTAAACCAGCTCTCACTATCCAGAGGATAGTAAACCGTCAATTTGTTCTTGACAGCGCTGAAGGTTTTCTGCTTAAAGCCCGGAAAATTCCCCTTAAAAGTAATCTTTGTAAGAGAATTATTCCCATCAAAGGCGTGCTCTGAAACTTCTGATATCTTGTCTCCGAATATTACCGAGGTTATCCCTGTATAGTCGAATACGCCATTGCTGATCTTTGTCAAAGAAGCCGGGTAAACCACTTCTCCTTTGAGGCTTTCGGTATCATCGAAGGGATATTCTCCTATATACTCCATTGTGGAGGGAAATCTTAACACGCTGCTCTTTGGTGCAACACCGTCAAAGGCATAATCTCCAAGATATTTAAGATTATCGGAAAAGGCAAAACTGGTGCTGCAGTTAGAGGTTCTGCCATTGTCTATATCAAACGCATAACTGCCTATATACTCTGCCGAGCTAATGTCGAAGGTGACGTCATGAAAGGTAGCACCTTTGAAAGCACTGTCTCCGAACCTCTTAACTCCCTTAAGAAAGGAAGAAGCATTTGTCACTTTCCAAAAATGAGCTGTATAGAACGCCCATTCTTCAATAGTCTCAACTGTCTCCGGAATGATAATGTCACGAAAACCGACATAACAGAAGGCATAGCTGCCAATTCGTTTGAGATTTTTGGGAAGTACCATGGCACCGGACGTTCCATCACCCCATACCGTACCGGTTGAACCGCCTACCAGATAGAAAGCATAGTCGCCGATAGCTGTAATATTCTGACTAATGGAAATATGTGCAATTTCTTTTCTATACTTATCCCAGGGAGCAGTAGTCGATACGTTGCCTGATGAATCAGTGCTTAATACCTTATAGTCCACCATTTCTCCGCTTCCCGATATGGTAAGGGTCTTGGAGGATTGATCATATTGCCAGTTGGCGCTTTTTCCGCAGGATCCTGAATATGCATCTGCCATAACAAGAGAAGCATCCTCTTCCTCGATCAAAAGCTCCTCGGAATCCTCTTCCGAAGCAGCCTCTATAGAGGCATCTTCCAAGGCTTCATCAGATATCTCTTCCGAAGCTCCTTCACTTCCGTCATCATAGTCCTCAGAGGATTCACTGCCTGATGCGTTTCCGGCATCCTGAGATTCTTCATCCTTGGAAACTTCCTCTTCAAGGCCCGTCTTATCAAAGTCCTCTTCCTCCACAGATGTCTCATCAGCAGAAGAATCAGCGGATTCCTCATAAGAAGCCTCCAATGCAGCACTTTCCCCTATAAGGGCTGCAGGAGCAATATCTTCCGCCGCAAAGGCCACAGTGGAGAATACCGACTCAAAAAAAAGCATGACGCTGAAAAGTCCCAGCGTCATGCGCTTAAAATACTGTT
>JAILFT010000002.1 GCA_024697425.1 Butyrivibrio sp.
CTAAGGTATAATATATTCGGCATTTTATGGTTTTGGCTGTTTTTATGGAGGAGTTATGATAATTATTCAGCTTAAGGGCGGCTTAGGCAATCAGATGTTTCAATATGCCCTGTACAGAGAACTTAAGAGCAGAGGTAAGGAAGTCAAGATTGACGATGAGACAGGCTTTGTAAATGACAAGCTCAGAGTCCCGGTTCTTGACCGCTTTGGAATAGAATACGAAAGGGCCACAAAGGAAGAGATAGTGGAGATTACCGATTCAAGGATGGACCTTTGGAGCCGAATAAGAAGAAAACTGACGGGGAGGAAGACCGCCAGGATCGATGAAGTATCCGGCATGTATGACCCCAAGATCATGGAGGCGGATCCTGCATATCTTGTGGGATACTGGCAGTCTGACAAGTATTTCCCTACACCTGAAGTTATAGAAGAACTCAAGGACACCTTTGGGAAAAGACCTCAGGAGATCATGAAGGATTCTGTCAGTTGGACAACACTTCAGCAGATTGAGTGCTGCGAATCTGTCAGCATCCATGTAAGAAGAACAGACTATCTAGCCAAGGAACATATCAAGGTCCACAACCTGTGCTCGGAGAAGTATTATAAGAATGCCATTAAGATGGTCAGAAAGCAGCATCCCAACGCAGTATTCTTTATATTTACCGATGACAAGGAATGGTGCAAGGAACACTTCAAGGGACCTAACTTCATCACTGTTGAGCTTCCTGAGGGTGAATTCACCGATGTGGCTGATATGATACTCATGAGTCGCTGTAAGCATCACATTATGGCGAACAGCTCTTTTAGCTGGTGGTCAGCGTGGCTCAATGATGCCCCTGAGAAGATGGTCATAGCTCCCGAAAGATGGATAAATAATAAAGAGATGGATGATGTCTATACTGAGCGTATGACAAAGGTAGCTATATGACAGGTTCAAAAAAGGTCAGCCTTTTTACCAAGCTGAATTACATATTTGACAAAAAACAAAAGGGACAGATAGTTATTCTAGCTGTCCTTATACTCATTGGTGGTGTTGTGGAGACTTTGGGTGTTTCCATGATGCTTCCTGTGGTTTCGGTTATCCTCAATCCCGAGGCTTTGCACAGGAATATCGACAAGTACCCGTTTATCAGAAACACTCTGAATGCTCTTGGGTTTAACACGGACATGAAGCTGGCTTGCCTTCTTCTTGTTATCATGATACTTCTGTTTGTTGTGAAGAATGCATATCTTTTGTTCCTCATCCACAGACAGAATACTTTTATTTCAAGAGCCAGAAACGACATGATAAGCCGTGTCATGAGGGAATTCCTTAACAGGCCTTACGAAGATTATCTTGGGGCAGACATCCCAACAGTATTCAGGATCACTGACAGCGATATCCCCAAGACCTTTACCCTTATGTTATCGCTGCTGACTCTTTCTACAGAGCTGGTGGTTTCCATCTGTCTTGGTATAGTGCTTCTGTTTGTAAACTGGCAGATGACATTGCTTATAATCGTAGTTCTGCTGGTACTTACCTTTATCAGTACCAAAATCCTTAAGCCAAGGCTTAACACTATCGGCCGCAGAAACCAGGAGACCCAGAGCAGAATTGCCAAGTGGAGGATCCAGGCTATATATGGACTTAAGGACGTTAAGGTTCTTAACCGCCAGGATTTCTTTATCAGAAACTACTACGAACAGGGCAGGATAGGTGCAGACATCGACAGGGATTATACCGTACTTAACAGTGTGCCAAGGCTCATGATCGAGACCGTATTCATGGCAGTTGTGCTGCTGTATGTCCTTATTTATATCGTAAGGGGCGGGGATGCAACACTTCTCCTTCCTCAGCTTACAGCCTTCGGTGTGGCGGCCATCAGAATCATGCCCTCCGCAAACCGTATAAACACTTATATCACAACTATTGCATACAACCAGTACAGCCTTGATTTTGTCTATGAGAACCTCACGGAATCCATGAAGACAGACAAGGCCATGAGAGCAGAGCGCGCTGCGATTGCAGGCCCTGAGCTTCATCTGGAAAAAGAGATAGAACTTAAAGGTATTACCTTTGCATATCCGGACTCCGATGTGAAGATCTTTGACAACGCTGACATGCTGGTGAAAAAGGGCCAGTCCGTTGGTATCATGGGACCTTCCGGCGCAGGTAAGTCAACCATCGTTGATATCCTCCTTGGACTTTTACATGTTCAGAAGGGTGAGATACTTTGCGATGGCAGCAATATCTTCAGTAACTACGACTCCTGGCTTGCCCAGATTGGCTATATTCCCCAGTCCATCTACCTGGTGGATGAGTCCATTAGGGAGAATATCGCCTTCGGTATCGATCTTAATGAAATCGATGATGAGAGGATTTGGCAGGTTATGGAAGAGGCCCAGCTGGCTGAGTTTGTAAGATCTCTTCCCGAGGGACTTGATACCAAGATCGGCGACAGAGGTGTAAGGCTCTCCGGCGGCCAGAGACAGAGGATAGGTATAGCAAGAGCTCTTTACCACAACCCCGAGATCCTTGTATTTGACGAGGCTACCAGCGCTCTTGACAACGAGACCGAGGCAGCAGTCATGGAGGCT
>JAILFT010000021.1 GCA_024697425.1 Butyrivibrio sp.
AGGCGGCAAGGTAACAGCGGTAAAAGCCGGAGATGCCACCATTACAGTCAGTGCGTCAGGATACAAATCCGCTACAGTCAGCGTCCATGTTGAATCGGCACCTGCACCGACTCCGGATCCTGTAGATACAGAGAAAAAGAACTTTAAGATAAGCAAGAGTGAACTTACCCTCAAGAAGGGCGACAAGGAGAAGATTTCAGTAAGCGATGCTCCTTCCAAGGTCACCTTTGCATCCTCGGATTCCAAGATCGCAACTGTTTCTGAAGATGGAACAGTAACTGCGGTTGCGGCAGGAACAGCTACAATCACGCTTAAAGCTGACGACTACAATGATGGCAAGGTAACCGTCAAGGTTTCCGAGTCTGACAAATACACCATGGAGCTCAACGCAACAAAGATCACCCTGAAGGTTGGAGGAACTTCCACCATTACAGCCAAGGGCCCCGAGAAGGTGACCTTCAAATCCTCCAAGGATTCCGTTGCAACCGTGGATAAGAACGGTAAGGTTACGGCTGTTGCGGCCGGAAGTGCTACCATCACCGTATCCTCCGAAAAATATGAGGATGCCAAGGTTGAGGTTGTTGTCGAGGGAAACAAGACAATCTTAAAGGACAAGAACGGCAACGTTGTTTACGTAAAGAATGACGACGGCAGCTACAGAGAGGCTACCTACGACGACTATTTCGGTAAGAAGACTCTTTACCTTCGTAAGGAAAACAAGGACAACACCGGCACAAGATACGGCTGGTGGACAATAAACGGAAATACCTATTACTACGACAAGAACGGAAACTATGTAACCGGAGAACAGGTCATTCAGGGAGCCAAATACTCTTTTAACGGAGAGGGTGTACTGTCCTCATCCTCAGGTGTCATGGGCATTGATGTCAGCAAGTGGAACGGCAGTATCAACTGGGCTCAGGTCAAGAATTCCGGTGTTAAGTTCGTAATCATAAGATGCGGATATCGTGGTTCTTCCGCAGGTGCTCTTATCGAGGATCCCAAGTTCAGGGCCAACATCCAGGGGGCAACTGCTGCAGGCCTTAAGGTTGGCGTGTACTTCTTCACTCAGGCAGTAAACGAAGTGGAAGCCGTAGAGGAAGCATCCATGGCTATCAGCCTGGTACGCGGCTATGGCCTTAGCTATCCCATCTACCTTGATGTGGAGGGCAGCGGCGGACGAGGAGACAAGATCTCACCGAGCCAGAGAACAGCCAACATCAAGGCATTCTGCGGAACCATCCAGAATGCAGGCTACAGAGCCGGTGTATATGCCAACAAGACCTGGTTCACCAGTCAGATCAACACCGGATCACTTACCAACTACAAGATCTGGCTTGCCCAATACGCGGCTTCGGTTACCTACAATGCCACCAGATACGACATGTGGCAGTACACCTCAAAGGGCAGGATTTCCGGTATTTCCGGTAACGTTGATATGAATATCTCCTACAATTAACCTTTTTAGGAGGAACAATGACAAGTAACGATCAGAAAAAAGAGGGAGTTGCATTCAGCATAGGTGCCTTCGGGCTTTCTGCAGCTTTTTTCCTGGGACTTGCAATCCTTGACGGCCCTGTGTGGTGCGTCGACAGCCCCAGCTACACCGATATGACCTTCGTCAGAGAGCCCCTGTACCCGCTGTTTCTGTGGTGCCTTCGCATGATCTGCGAGAAAACAGGCTTCACAGGCCTTATGTACGGACAGGAGCGCTACCTCTTTGTGGCAGTGATCATCCAGAGCATTATCTGGGTGATCGCAACCTATGCCCTTGGCCGCTTTGTCTACAGAAATGCTCTTAAATCCCTCTCCGGGAAAAGAGCCATCACTTTAGGTTTTATCGCGGTCCTGTCTCAGATAGCAGTGGCAGCCATAAACCGTTTCGTTGCCGGCAGAGGCTCAATGTATTCCGAGTCCATTATGACGGAATCCATTGCAATGCCGCTTTTCATCCTGTTTAACATCACTCTCATCGAGAGTTTCATTGACTACGACAAAAATGCCTTTATCCGCCTTGCCATCATGGGTTTCCTGATTGCGAGCGTTCGCAAGCAGATGCTGATAACCCTGATCATCTGGGGCGGATGTGCTTTTGTTTTGTATCTGTTTGTCAAAAGACATCGCTCTGTAAAGAAGTTTCTTCTGGTGCTTTTGGCAATCCTGATTTCTTTTGCAGCAATAAATCTGATGGACAGAACCTATAACTATGCAGTGAGAGGAGTTTTTGCCGGCCATGTTGGAGACAGCAAGGGCGGTCTTAACACTGTGCTATACACTGCTCTTCCGGAGGACAGAGAGCTCTTTTCCCCGCTGGAAGATGAGTATCCCGGAATAACCGCGCTCTATGATGAGATTTACGAGGAGTGTATAGAGCAGGGGCTGACTATAGATTCTGCACAGGGGTATGAGTTAAAAGAAAAGTCCACAGTCTTTAACAGTGACTGGACAGCCATGGTTGAGCACTATGCGCAGGCTTATGACATTATTGGATTCGACGTGGTGCTGCCTGCAGGAGACAGATATGTTGCGCGCCAGTTCCCGGAACTTGATGAAGTACATGCGCAGATAATGGAGAACCGGGTGGAGAAGGTTCTTTTCCGGACTCTTCTTAAGGAGGCGTTTCACAAGATCACCTCAGGGCAGGACAGAGGTATAGCTTACGTGTTATGGGGCAATGTACTTAAGGCCTTCGTTATCTCCAATGCCAACATGTATCCCAAGGTGCTGATCCCGGTGTCGCTCATTATGTATGTGATCTTCCTGGCGCTGATGGTGTGGACAGGAATAAGGAACCTTAGAGGCCGCGGCATCCCTGAGGGGCGACGGACCTTCGGAAGATTTGTGCTGATCATGGGCTTTGTTGTCATGGCAGGAATCGCTGTAAACTGCTTCGTTACCGGCTCCATGATCTTCCCGCAGGGGCGATATATGTGTTATAGCATGGGTCTCTTCTACTTGACTCTTTCTTGTGCTATACTATGTTAGTTAAACTATGTATTTTTATATTTAAAGATGAAAGGAATTTTTAAATGAGAACTTATCTTGTTACCGGTGGAGCTGGCTTCATCGGCTCAAACTACATTCACTATATGTTCAAGAAGTACGGGGATGAGATCCGTATCATCAACGTGGATGTTCTGACCTACGCCGGAAACCTTGAGAACCTCAAGGATCTTGAGGGGCGCGACAACTACACCTTCGTAAGGGCTGATATCTGCGACAGGGATGCCATCAACAAGATCTTTGAAGAGAACGACATTGACAGAGTTGTACACTTTGCAGCAGAGAGCCACGTGGACAGATCAATTGTTAATCCCGAGGTGTTTGTGCAGACCAACGTTCTTGGAACAGCTACAATGCTCAACGCGGCCAAGAAAGCCTGGGAGCTTCCCGATGGCTCTTTTAAAGAGGGCAAGAAGTTCCTTCACGTATCAACAGATGAGGTTTACGGATCACTGGACGACGATCCCAACGCTTATTTCTATGAGACAACACCTTACGATCCCCACAGCCCTTACTCAGCAAGTAAGGCAAGTTCGGACATGCTGGTAAAGGCTTACATGGACACCTATAAGTTCCCGGCCAATATTACCAACTGCTCCAATAACTACGGACCTTATCAGTTCCCCGAGAAGCTGATCCCCCTTATCATCAACAATGCTCTTGCGGGCAAAGACCTGCCTGTTTACGGAGACGGCAAGAACGTTCGCGACTGGCTGTATGTTGAGGATCACGCCAAGGCCATCGATATGGTTCAGGAAAAGGGCAGACTTTTTGAGACCTACAACGTTGGCGGACACAACGAGAAGCAGAACATTGAGATAGTTAAGACCATCATTGACGTCCTTAGGGATGAGCTGGATGATTCAGATCCCCGTAAGGAGAAGCTCTCCTATGACCTTATCAAGTATGTTACAGACAGAAAGGGTCACGATCGCCGCTATGCCATCGCCCCTGACAAGATCAAAAAAGAGATTGGCTGGGAGCCTGAGACCATGTTCAAGGAAGGCATCCGTAAGACAATCAAGTGGTACTTCGATAATCAGGAGTGGATGGAGCACGTAACCAGCGGAGATTACGAGAAGTATTACGAAAAGATGTATGATAACAGGTAACAATACAAAATGTTTGTGCTTGCACAAATAACATTTTGTATTGGTTACCTGAACAAACATGAGGAAGTAGCATGGTAATGCGGATTCCGAATGTTTGGAGGATTGCGGGAACGAAGTGAAGCAATCCGTATCATACATACATACATGACAATTCTTTACAAGGAGGACATTCCATGAAGGGAATTATTCTTGCAGGCGGTTCAGGAACAAGACTTTATCCTCTTACCAGAGCCATGTCCAAGCAGATGATGCCTGTCTATGACAAGCCTATGATATATTATCCTCTGTCAACGCTGATGCTGGCAGGGATCAGAGAAGTACTTATTATTTCAACCCCCAGAGATCTGCCCATGTTCGAGGAACTCTTCGGAACAGGTGAGCAGCTGGGAATGAAGTTCAGTTATGCTATACAGGAGCAGCCAAGAGGTCTTGCCGATGCATTTATTATCGGTGCGGACTTTATCGGATCGGATTCCGTTGCTCTGGTTCTCGGAGACAATATCTTTTACGGACAGAGCTTCAGTAAGCTTCTTCGTGAAGTTGCATCCCGTGAGAGCGGAGCTACAATTTTCGGTTATTATGTTCGCGACCCCAGAGCCTATGGCGTTGTTGAGTTTGATGAGAACGGCAAGGCCATCAGCATCGAGGAGAAGCCTGAGCACCCCAAGAGCAACTATGCGGTTCCGGGACTTTACTTCTACGACAACAAGGTTGTGGAGATTGCAAAGAACGTTAAGCCCTCACCCAGAGGTGAGATAGAGATAACCAGTATTAACAACGAGTATCTTTCTAGAGGCGAGCTTCGTGTGGAAACCATGGGCCGCGGCTTTGCATGGCTTGATACCGGCAACCACGACTCACTGCTTGATGCTTCGGATTTCGTATGTGCCTTCCAGAAGAGACAGGGCCTGTACATTTCCTGCATCGAGGAGATTGCCTACAAGAGAGGTTTCATCGACAAGGAACAGTTGCTTAAGCTGGCTGAGCCCCTTATGAAGACAGACTACGGCAAATATCTGGTTGAAGTAGCTAATGGGCTGTGACTGTGAACACCTGACGAAGTTTTTTTGAGTCTGGTGAGAACGTCGTTCCGGCGAGCCTGCTTGCAGGCGAGAGCGGAACTTCCTTGTTTCAGGAGGACCTATGGACAGCAAGGTTTTCAGGATGGCGATCCTCACCATCATAAGTGCCTTTATCCTGGTACTGGTGATAGTGTACGCCACCAATGCAGACAAAATAAACAGTATATTCGGCTGGGGAAGTAAGAAGTCGACTCAGACTGAGGAAGCTGCTACCGAAGCCTCTACAGAGATA
>JAILFT010000108.1 GCA_024697425.1 Butyrivibrio sp.
ATTAAAGCGTATACATATTCAGTATACCCTGTATGGACATTACAGTCTACATTTTTCTGAACGTTTGTTCGCCTTTCTGCCTCATGTTTATAAGTTTTTTAGAATTTCAACATTATTTCACTCGGGGATTTTAAACATGAAATTAAAAATCTAAACAGAAAATTAACACCGGATTAATGCCATATTAAACCTTCTAAACTTTGTGATTTTCTATAGATTTTATGATTTTCAGGGAGTAAGATGCCACTTGTGTTGTTTCACAAGAGGAAAAAAATTTCAAGGGAGACTTAAGAGATGAAAAAGAAAATCGTAAACAAAAACCTGGTACGTGCAATGGCAATCGGTCTTAGTGCAGCGATGGCAGCTACACCTGTTACCGCTTTTGCCGCTGAGGGAGATGAGAACTTAAATACAGACGCTCCCGCCACAGAGGTTCCTACAGAAGAAAGCTCCAGGGAGCCTGAGGAAATCGTTGCAGAGTATCAGGAAGCAACCGAGGAAGTGAATGAAAAAGTTGAGGATGTAAACGAAGCTGTTGATGCGGTTCTTAATGAGGGGATTGAGACTGACAACAAAAAGATCGATGGGGAAAGAGCTGAGCTTAACACCGCAAACGATGCGATCGCAGCCGGTGACAATAAGCTCGCAGGGGATGTTCAGAAGCTTGAAGAGATAAATAACGACATTGAAAACGGAATTGTTGATGCATTAAACGCAGCATCAGATGCACAGAATCTCAATGATGAGACTCAGAAGAAGCTTGAGGAGAAATCAACCGAGATGTCCGAGGCAAAAGAGGCTGTGGATAACTCCAAGACAATCGCCGATGCCAACGAGAATCTCGAGAAGGCAAAAGAGATTGCTACTGAGGCCGAGAAGACTTATGAGGATGCAGTTGCAAAGTCTGAGGAGATCAACACAAAATACGAGGAAGCCAAGGCAGCCGTAGAAAAGGCTCAGGCAGATTATGAGAAGGCAGCCGCCACAGCTGATGCTGATCTTTCCGAGGCCGAGGAGAACCTTAAGCTTGCGCAGATGACTCTTTCCAATCTTGAGACACAGGCAAACAAGGCTAAGGAAGATGCCAACACCCAGCTTGAGAATGCAGAGAAAACTGCAGATGAGAAGGTTGACGCTGCAAAGGCCGCTTACGATGAGGCCGCTGATGAGCTTGAGAAAAAAGAAGCTGCTGCCGACAAGGCACAGCAGGAATATGACAAGCTCAAGAAGCAGGCTGATATTGCAAAGACAAAAGTTGAGAACCTTAAGAAGGCCATTGAAAAGAGCGAAGGCGACACAGCCAAGATTGAGGCTGAGCTTGCAAAGCGCCAGGCTGAGTATGATGCAATCAACACAAAATACGAGGCTGCCGAAGCCGAGTTAAGCAAGGCATCTCAGGAGTACAATGCAGCAAATGAGACTATGGAGACCAGCTGCAATGAGTTCATCGATGCCATGAACGAGGCTATAAAGTACAGCGGTTATTCAAGAAAGGCCATTGCCGGCTATATCAACGACTGTGAGGATGAGAAGGCCTACTACAGCGGAAATCTCGAAACTATCGATGCTTTGATCTCAACCGGTGAGCAGGCAATTGAGCAGGCAAACAGCAAAATTTCCGGATATAATGAGGATCTCAAGGCCGCTCAGTATGAGAAGGATGCGGCTGTTATGAAGAGAGCAATTGCCGGTCAGAAGTGGAAAGAAGCTAAGATGTCCGGTGCAAGCCGCAGAGAGCTTCAAAGACTTGAAAACGAGTACTGGGCTGCCAACGATGAAATCGGTGTTGCTGAGCAGAAGATCAGAAATATCAACTATGCAATAAATCAGACACAGAAAGATATCACTGAGATCGATAAGGGTATCTCAAAGCTTAATGACTATAAAGAAGAGACACAGGAGTATATCAGCACTCTTGATGATGAGATCAGCAAATCCACACAGCTTATTTCAGACATCGACACAGCATATAACAACTACTACACCAAGAAGGATGCCTATGCACGTTCTCTTTACGATTTAGAGGTTAAGGGTGCCGCTTATCAGGATGCAAGCGATACCTACTCATACTATTCAGATCTTGAAAAGGCCAAGGCTGCACAGGTAGCAACGATTCAGGAAAAACTGGAGAAGAAGGAAGGCAACACAGCAAAGCTCAAGGCAGAACTTGAGACTGCAAAGACAGAACTTTCCGACATCGCAGCTAAAAAGGATGCCGCAGCACAGGCCAAGGAAGAAGCAGCAAGGCAGAAGCGTGAAGCTGACAAGGCTGAGACAGCAGCAAGACATGACTACCAGGATGCTAAAAAGAAAGCTGCTGCCGATAAGAAAGCTGCAAGAGCAGAATATGCAAAAGCTGTAGAAGCCTGCAACGACCTTACAGACGCAGTAAAGGAAGCACAGGCAGCTGTTACAGATGCCCAGAATAAAGTAAATGAGATTGAAGAGGCCATCAGCGACCTTGACAGAAAGCACACCATCGACGGTAAGGTTATTTCTCCCGACACACTTATCCTTGACCAGCTCAAGAGACAGCTCGATGAGGCCAAGGAGGATCTTACAGGCAAAAAGCAGATCCTTGACGAGATAAACGACCAGCTGGATCAGGCTCAGAAGTCAAGGGATGCTATTGTTAAGAGACTCACTCCAAAGCCTTCAGTAAAGCCTTCTGATTCCGAGACAAGCGAGAACAACGACAGTACTCCCGCAGCACCTGCTGTAGTAAGAACTGTTACAACAACTACTGCCGATACAGCAAACGCAGACGCTGCAGTTCTGGGAGCAAAGAGATCCGTTAAAGCATCTTCATCCAAGAAGGATGTTGCAGTTACAGAAAGCGATGCAGCAGATACTCAGGAGACAAAAGACATCACTGCTCCGGTTGCAGGTGATCAGAACAAGGAGACTGCAGCCGTAGAAAGCAAGACCAATGCTTCTCCTGACACTCAGGATATCGCAGACGAAGAGACCCCTCTTGCCGGTCAGATTCCTGACGGAAGAAAGGGCCTCGTAGGTTGGCTCATCGCACTTCTTGCAGTACTTGGTATTTCCACAGAAGAAGTTATCAGAAGAAACAATAATAAGAACAAAGCTGAGTAAAGACAGTTATCTCTTGTCTTTATCAATGCGCTCCAGCAGGAATGTTGCTATCAATATATAGGCAAAAGCCCAAAAGAGGAGCCATTCCCAGCAGCGTACAAGAATATCAATATTGAAATCATAATCGGGATTCCGGTTCTGCTCTGCAGTTTGCATGAGGATATCATCTCTTAAGTCGTTCTCCTCTATATACTGCAGCACATGCAGGACCGGTTTTTCTCCGTCTACATCTATATCTTTCATCTTCACAGCACTGTTCCATACACTCACCATTGGAAGTGAATTATAATCACCCTGGGTACACAGCGCGGTAAGCCCCCACTTAGTAGCAGTCAGGTTTGTAAGTGGCATGGCTGCTTCGGGGAGATTGAAAAAACCTCCTGAAAAAATAAGCTGCACAATAAGCAGGAAGGGCATTATTGTCATAGCCGCCGTTGTCGTCCTGGCAAAAGAAGATACCAGAAGAGCCAGCATATCCGCAGCAAAGGTAACAAAGAACAGGGTTATCCCTATATCCACAATCGGCCAGGGAGTCACAAGGCTCTTTTGCGGCATTGCTACACCCATACTGATGCAGACAAACAGCATTATAATAACCTGCAGCACACACAGAATTGCCTGATAGATCACATGGGCAGCCATATAGGCACTGATGTGGAGTCCGGATCTGTGCTCTCTTTTTACGATGGCTCTTTCTCTGCAGATCACCTGAATCGAGTTAAAAAAGCCGTTCCAGATGCATACACAGGCAAGGGCGAAGGTTCCCGTCAGAGTACCCTCCATGGTCTTATAGATATTGGATCCCACGGCAAAAGCCACAAGGCCTGCAACTATGGCTGACATGGGAAGCACCTTCCAGTCATTCTGGAAGAGGAACATTCTGAAGAGCTTACCCAGATAAATAAAGGTCTGTGACAGACGTCCTTTGCGTCTTATTCTTCCTGTATTCATAATCCGTCACCCCACCCTTTCTCTCATATAGTCTGCGTACTTCTCAACGAATTCGTCTGCTCTGCCTTCTCCGCCTTCATCCTTCTGGTTAATGGAAAGAAGTATCTCCTCCATGGAAGACTTCCCAAAGAATTCATATGCCTCTTTTACCGGGCCGTAATAGGCAAGCCGGCCGGTTCTTCCGGCATCCTTTGCAAGAACAATGACGTCGTCAAAAAGATCTATGACTCTGTCCGGAGTGTGGGTTATAACCACTACTATTTTTCCCTCATCAGCGATAGACCTAAGCTTCTCGAAAAGCCCTCTGGCAACTACACCGTCAAGTCCGGAATCCGGCTCATCCAGGATAAAAAGTGACGGATCCGAGATAAATTCCATGGCTATTGAAAGCCTCTTTCTCTGACCGCCGGAAAGCTTCTCCACAAGACTGTTCTTTACTGCCGTGAGTCCGAACTGCTCAAGGACCTGTGAAATACGCTCGTTTTTCTCGGCAAATGAAACACTGGTGGGGAGGCGCAGGGTGGCTGCATCTGACAATGTAAGCGCCACCGTATCATTGCCCCTCATGAGATCCTGCTGAGGAACAAAACCGATATCATACATCATCTTGTCGTAATCCTTGTAGATATCGTTATCTCCGAGAGTAATACTGGCATCAGCTTTTTCATATCCTGTCACGGCATTGAGGTAAGTTGTCTTACCCGCTCCGGAGCCTCCAAGAAGCAGCACCATGTGGCCTTTGGGGATACGCATATGAATGTCCTTAAGAAGAATTTTCTTTTTAAAAAGATCTATCACTGACCGCTCGTTTATGTTGACGGTAAGGCCGTCCTTGATGTTATCAACGTCAGTGCCAAGGGTCTTGGCCTGCCCGGAAACATCGAGGGATTCTATCTTTCTTACAGGAATAAACTTCTTCGATACTCCCCAGTAACATATTGTCACAGCCTCAAAGAGCACCATTAAGACAACCCATTTCTTGGAACGACCGAAGGTTTCCGTAAGGCCTGTGTAGATTCGCGTTGTGTAGATTAAATTGGCAATGGCAAATGACACAGCCATTATCAGAGCCATCAAAACAAGAACCGGATCCTGCAAATTGGCGTAGGTTACTATTGTGCCAAACACAAAGGAGATAACAGAAATATACATGTATTTCCTGCCATCCTCTTCTCTGTCAGCACAAAGGGCGATATGGTACTCTCTTGCCAGCGGCACCAGAGCCCAGTATTTCTTTATCCCGCATTTTCCAAAGATCTTCCAGTACCCTATAGTTGTAAGTACCAGTGTGATAATCCTCAATCCGCTCGTAAGGTCAAATCTCATATGGTCCTCCTGCAAATCCCGGGGCAAGCAAAAAAATCAGATGTAGTCAAATATACTCTGTATATTCATTGTATATCCGTTCTTTGGGAAGTACAATCTTGAGCCAATTTACAGGTTAAAAGAGTCATAGGTATAGACCATGTCCTGCTCGATGACAAAGTCATCGTCCAATACGCCGTAGTCATCATGGTTTCTGCCAAGAAGCCTTGTGGTGCACATGGCAGCCGTAGCCTCTCCCTCAGGAATAACCTCGGGACCGGAATCACCCTTGAGAAAGCTTCCAAGCCCAAGGATTACCACCAGGGCAATAAATATGATCACGAAAGTATATACAAAAATCAGCATCTTATCTCTCTTTCTACTTTTCAAATTCGCTGCGGACATCAATATAATCTTTGTTCACTGCGTTGATGTCCCTATCATTTATGGCATTCCTTATGCGGATTCCTGCATTTCCAAGCCTCTCCTTCACTGCAGGGATACGCTGCCTTGCATCCTCAGCGGCGTAACTTCTTACGGTGTCGTAGTGATTTACCGCGGCTGTAACTCCAAGAGCCAGAACTGCAGCTATTATCGCGGCCTTTGCTCCCATCAGCAGCCTTCTTATTGCAACTGCTCTCGGGTATCGGGCCAGAGCTCTGTCAATCTCCCTGCAGCTTCCGAATCTGTCATCTCTGTCAGGCCTGGTGCACTTCTCAAGGATCTTCTTTAATTCCGGTGAAACAGGTCTTGCCGTTACCGGCCTTCCTGCTTTCCCTCTACTTTTGCTGCCTGCCTTTTCGCTTCCTGCCATCATCTGCAGCATCGTTCTCCCAAAGCAGTAGATATCTGTCCGCACGTCAGTCTGTCCAAGGCTTCCGTACTGCTCCGGGGCCGCAAAGCCGCAGGTTCCCAGATTCAGCGTATCCGCTCCAACGCCCGGGCTATACTCCCTGGCTGCTCCGAAATCTATCAGTGCCACATGGCCGTCGGGTTTCACAATGATATTTGCAGGCTTTAAATCCCTGTAGATAACCGGGCTCTTTAGCCCATGAAGATAGGACAGCACCTTAAGTATCTCTTTTCCCATCTGCACCGCAGTTTTCTCAGGAAGTGCCCCTTTAGCCTTAAGCACCTTCTCCATGGAGTTCCCGTGAACGTGCTCCAGCACAAAGGCATTCTCATAAACCGCCACAACCTTTGGAATCGCAGGGTGATCCAGCTTTTGCAAAAGAGCTGTCTCCTCCTCCACTGCCTTTTTGGTGTCCCCTAATGAAAGTACTCCTTCCTTAAGCACCTTGACTGTCACGGCTTTCCCGGTTTCCTTATCATGCCCCATGTAAACCACGCTGCTGCCGCCCTCACCAAGCTTTCGCAGTATGCGGTATCTGTCCCTGTAAAGGCTCTCATTTGTCAATTCATTTCTTTTCATAACCGTCTCCCATCAGTATTCCAGGCACATGGCCGCCACTGAGATGTTATCCTCCTCTTTCCTGGACCACGCCGTTTCCGCAAGTTTCCTGCACTCCTCCAGCATATCCTCCGGAGTTACGCACATCTGCGGACACAGCTTGTCATGAAGCTCTGTTTTCTCCAACGTTCTCCAGAATCCGTCGCTGCAGGCAACCACCGTGACATCTCCCCTGAACTCCCCTCTTGTAACCTGAGGCTCAACTCCCCCGGAACTGCCAATGCTCTGCAAAAGAACATTTCTCTCAGGGTCCGAGGAAACATCCTCCGGCTTAAGAAGCCCTCTGTCCAGCTTATCCTGAATCACACTCTGATCCCTGGTAATGGCTGCGGCGGAAGCTCTGTCTATGACATAGAGCCTTGAATCTCCCACATTAAAGGCAAGATACCTGTGTCCAATCTGCAAAAGAGCTGTGAGAGTGGTTCCAAGGTTTATGCCCCGGTGTTTACCGTAGCGCCTTATCTCTCCGCTGGTCTTGGCAATGAGCCTTCGCAGTGACACCTCTGCGGTATCCCACAGCTTCTCCTCACACATATTCTGCATAAGGGGCAGCTCCTCACAAAACCAGTTCTCCAGAGCTCTAATGGCCTTGCAGCTGGCCACTTCCCCTTTTGAAAGTCCTCCCATTCCGTCACATACTGCAACAAAAGAGATCCTTCCATGCCTTCTGGTACCCGCAACCTTTATCATGGCTGCATCCTGATTGACACGACGCACTTTGCCCCTGTCGGTAAACACACAAGCTTTTACATTCATTGTTAATTCTCCTGAAAATATTGTCCGAATCGGACCGTGAAAATCACGAAATAATAATTAAAAGAAAAAGACTGTGCCACATATCCGTGACACAGTCTCAAATAATACACTTATTCTTTTATGATGTCAACAATCTTTTTTGATCAGTTGCCCATGAGCTCCTTCATAACCTCGATGCCCTTCTCAAGCTGAGTATCCGTCTTGTCCTTAGCATAGGCGTCGGGATCGTATTCCACCTCCACATCGGGAGCAATTCCCACACCGTGGATATTGGTTCCGCTGGGGGTGTAATAGTCGCTTACAGTGAGCTTAACAGCTGTTCCGTCGTTGAGGTCGAAGATTCTCTGGACGATGCCCTTACCAAAGGTGGTAACGCCCACAAGCTTTCCAAGATTATAGTCCTTAATGGCGCCTGCCAGAATCTCGGATGCGCTGGCGGAATACTGGTTGGTGAGGACCACCACGGGGATGTCAATCTCGTGTCCTCCGTCGCACTTATAATCCTCTCTGTTTCCGTCCCTGTCCATGGTGTATACGATGATTCCCTTGGGAAGAAGCTGCCTTGCCACATCGCAGACGGCCTGGAGGCTTCCGCCGGGATTACTTCTAAGGTCGATGATAAGTCCCTTGATATTGCTCTCCCTGAGCTCAGCAAGGCCTTCCGTGAACTGATCCGGTGTAACCTCATCAAACTCGGTTATCTGCAGATATCCAATTTCCTCGTTGTCCCCCAGAAGCTTAGTGGTAACTGTGGGAACAACTACAGCAGATCTCTCAACATCCACCTCCACGGTATCCTTCTTGGACCCGCGAAGAAGTGTCAGATGAACCTGGGTGCCTTCCGGTCCCTTTATCAGGGATACCACTTCGTTGAGCTCCATTCCCTCAGTGGAAACATGGTCAACTTCAAAGATAATGTCATCGGTCTGAAGCTCCGCCCTCTCTGCGGGAGTTCCGGGCATAACTCCGGAAATCCTGGGAAGCCCCATGTCGGTGTCTATACTCACATAAGCTCCGATACCATAGTAGATACCGGCGGTATCGTTCATGAGCTCCTCAAGCTCTTCCTGGGTGTAGTAAACAGAGTATGGATCTCCAAGGGAATCCAGAAGTCCCTTATACATTCCGTCTGCCTCTGTTTCCTTGTCCACATCCGTCTTGTAGTAATAGGTCTCTATCACATCATCAAGAGCTTCCAGCTTGGTGACAGTGTCATCGTTCATCAGCTCTTCATAGGTATTATCCGTAGGAAGTATCGGGGTCAGAGCGCCAAATCTTCTGCCGATGATTCCGAAGATAAGAAGTCCTCCCACAACTGAAGCCGATATAAGTATTCCCAGGAAAAGCCCTGCGATAAAGCGCCATCTGAGTTTCTTTTTCTGAGCCTTCTCGGGCTCTCCCATCGGCATCATGGGTGGCATCTGAGGCGGCACCTGAGGAGGTACCTGTCCGTAAAAATTATTGCTGTTGTTATAATTATTATCCAAAATACTGCGCTCCTATCACTTAAGATAATTCCAGGGGCTCACATAAGCTCCGTTGAGTCTGACACCAAAGTGCAGATGATTACCTGTGGATCTTCCCGTGGTTCCTACCGCACCGATCTTGGTGCCGGCGGTAACATCGGTTCCCTTGGACACGTAGAGGGCTGAACAGTGCATGTAGATGGTGTAAAGTCCGCCTCCATGATTGATCATGATATAGTTGCCCATGGTAGAGTTGTAATCCGCTGCAACAACAGTACCGTTATAGGCAGCCAGGATAGCCGATCCTCCCGGCGCAGCCAGGTCGATACCGTTATGCATCTTGGTGATTCCAAGTGTGGGATGAACTCTGTTTCCGTAGTCATCTGAAATTCTGGTGTAGCCGGGGCATGGCCATGTGAACATGCCACCGTCATAAGTATATCTGCTGTAAAGAGCTGCCTTGTCAGCCGCAACCTCTTTTTCCAGAGCTGCGATAGCAGCATTCTCAGCCTTGATCTCCGCCTCGTACTCGGCAATAGCCGCTTCCTTGTTGGAAATATCCGCCTGAACGCTGTTCAGCTCCTTGCTCTTGGTGGAAAGCAGTGACTCCAGATTAGCCTGCTCCTCCTGGCGGACCGACTTGGTCTCGTCCAGGGTTTCCTTCTCCTCCTCCAAAGCCTCTTTTGTCAGCTTGATAAGCTCTGTGGTGGAGATGTACTCGTTGAGCTTGTTCCTGTCGTAGTCCGAGAGCTTCTCAATATACTCGGCCTTGTTGAGCATGTCCGAGAAATTGCCGGATTTTAAAAGAAGCTCCAGATACAGCATGTCGCCGCGTTCATACATGAACTTGATGCGCTTCTTCATAGCCTCGTACTGAGCCTGCTGAACTGCCTCCGCCTCCTGAAGTTCCGCAGTGGTTATGTCAATCTGCTGCTCCTTCTGTGCTATCTGCTCTGTGAGCATGTCAACCTTCTGCTGAATGTCCGTCAGCTGCCCGTCCAACTCCTTGATGTAGTTGTTCAGGTCAGACTTACTTTTCTCCAGCTCCTTCTTGACCTTCTCCAGATCGGTTTTGGCATTCTTTAAGCCATCTCGTTCTTTCTTTGCTTCGCTGATCTGTGCTTCTTTGGCCTTGATACTCTCCTCAGTGGGGGTGGCAAAGACAGGCAAGCCCGTCTGCATAAACATGGCACCCACCATAATAAGGCACAGGAGTATATTGAATATTCTGTTGATACGTCTACCAAAAACTCTGTCCAAAATTCAAACGATCCCTTTGCTGTGCTTTATACGTGCAGGTGCTTTCTTACAGTTATGAAACTTCCGAAGAAACCAATGCCGATACCGATGATCAGCGAAATAGGAATCAGGTTGTTATAAACCGTCTCTACAGGCAGGAAATTCAGCAGTGAACTGAGCATTGTGAATCTGCTTGCCACATAGGCGATAACATGGGTGTAAACAAAGTAGATAATGATCAGCGGGATGATGGATCCTATAAGGCCGATCAGAATACCTTCAACCACAAACGGGGCACGGACAAAAAAGTCTGTGGCTCCGATATACTTCATGATATTGATCTCATCCTTTCTTACGGCAATACCCATGGTTACGGTATTGCTGATAAGGAATACGGATACCAGCAAAAGAACTATGATGATGCCGGCAGATATGTAAGCTATCAGGAGATTGAGTCCGCTCAAAGTAGTAGCTGTTACCTCGGAGCGGTTTACTTCTCTGACAACCGTGATGCTCTCTATGTAGGAAACCAGTGCCGGCTGCATGGATACGTCATTCAGATAAATCTGAAGGTTTGCTGACTCCGCAAGGGGATTCTCCGTAAATCCGTCGGCATATTCTCCAAGGTACTCCTCCTTGAAGCCTTCCCATGCCTCATCGGCTGAGACGTAAACTATCTCTCTTACTTCAGGTCTTTTTTCCAGGTCGCTCTTTACTGCCAGGATCTGCTCCTCGGTTACTCCCTCGTTGAAGAATACTGTTACGGAAACGCCTTCCTCGGCGGTCTTAACTACGTTCTGGAAATTGGTGATTATTGAATAAAACAGTCCGAACAAAAACAGACAGGCGGTGATGGTGGCGATGGATGCCAGTGTATACCATTTATTTCTGCCTAAATTCTTAAATCCCTGTCCAATGGTGTAAAAGAAACTACTAATCCTCATCGATGTACATACCCTCTTCTTCGTCTTCTATGATGACGCCCTTCTTCATGGTGATAACACGTTTCTTCATGGCGTTAACGATCTCTCTGTTGTGGGTTACCACGATGACCGTCGTGCCGTTCTCGTTTATCTGCTCCATGAGCTTCATGATCTCCCATGAATTATTGGGATCCAGGTTACCCGTGGGCTCATCAGCCAGCAGAATAGTGGGCTTGTTAACAAGGGCCCTGGCAAGGGCAACTCTCTGCTGTTCACCTCCGGAAAGCTGATTTATCTTGTTTTTGTACTTGCCGGCCAGATTAACCGTGGCCAGTATTGATGGAACGTTTCGCTTGATCTCTCTTGTGGGAGTCTGCACAATGCGCTGTGCAAAAGCAACGTTCTCGTAGACATTTCTATCCTTGAGAAGTCTGAAGTCCTGGAACACAATGCCCAGATTTCTTCTGAACTTGGGAATCTTGCTGTGCTTGATCCTCTTTAGGTTGTAGCCGAGGACCGTTATCTCGCCGTCTGTGGGAACCAGTTCCCTAAGAAGCAGTTTGATCAGGGTTGATTTGCCGGAGCCGCTGTCGCCCACAATGAAAACAAATTCACCCCTTTTGATATGGAGCGTCACACCGTTTAAAGCCGGCGCTCCGGTCGAATATGATTTGGTCACATTCTCCAGCGTTATGATCTCATCGCTGGGAATCTGCCTGCTTGTCCTTCTTCTCCTGTATCCTCTTTCCATAATTCTCCTCTTGTTGCAGGTGATATACGGATCGCTCCGCTTAGCGTTCGCAATCCTGCATACATTCGGATTCCACACTATCGTGCTCCATCCTCATGTATGTTCGGTCTTCAAGGTCACATTCAAGCATGCGTGTGAATGTGACTTTGAATCCCTATATCACTCACTTATGTGAACCTCTCCATGTACTTCATATATCTTACAACCATAAGTGCGATTTTAAAAGTAATGGCATCGTCGAACACTCTAAGGTCAAGTCCGGTGCTCTTCTGGAGCTTGTCCAGTCTGTACACAAGAGTATTTCTGTGGATAAAGAGCTGTCTTGAAGTCTCCGATACATTCAAGCTGTTCTCAAAGAACTTGTCGATGGTGGTAAGAGTCTCCTGATCAAACTCGTCGGGATTCCTTCCCCCAAAGATCTCCTTGATGAACATCTTGCAAAGAGGGATGGGAAGCTGATAGATAAGTCTTCCTATACCCAGCTCGCTGTAGCAGATGACCTTTCTCTCGTCAAAAAAGATCTTGCCGACATCCAGAGCCATCTTGGCCTCCTTGTAGGAGCGGCTCACTTCCTTGATCTCGGAAACCACTGTGCCATATGCAATCCTGACTCCCGTCAGGCCCTCTTTTTCCAGATTCTGCAGGATATCCTCGGCAACTCTGGTGATCTCGCTGTTCTTGCCAAAGTCGCTTACATCCTTGACAACTATAACATTGTCCTCGTCAACCTCTGTGACAAAGTCTGTTCCGTTGCCGATGCAGGTCCTTGTGATCTCAAGGGCATTGCTGTCCCTGCCGCTGGCGCACTCAATGATCATGGCCACTCTCTTGGCATCACTCTGGATATGAAGTTTCTTGGCTCTGCTGTAGATATCTACCAGAAGCAGATTGTCCAGAAGGAGGTTCTTGATAAAGTTATCCTTGTCAAATCGCTCCTTGTAGGCCACAAGAAGGCTCTGTATCTGATAGGCTATCATCTTGCCAAGCATGTAGTTATTGTCGCCGCTGCCGGTGCAGATAAGGATATACTCCAGCTGCTGCTCGTCGTATATCTTGAAATACTGATAACCCTGGATCTCCTGTGAATCAGCAGGAGATTCCACAAAATCTCTGGCCACGGAAGCTACGTTGCCAATGTCGTTGGCAGTGGAAGCAACCTCCTTGCCGTCAGTATCCAGCACGCAAAGATCCACATGTGCTATGTTCTTGAGTCCGTCGATTGTGTTCTGCAAAATCTGATTCGATATCATGTAGCACTCTTTCTTGCACGGTGTGCATAATATTGATAATAGGATTATGAAATAAACCTATTTAACAGTTTAATACAAATGTACAAAAAAATCTAGCTTTAACAAGGCGTTTTTTGTTCATTTTTTAAATTTTGTGGTCAAAAGTCACAAAAAAGAGCTCTTGTTTTTGCCACGGATTGTAGCCTGTTGGGATTATCTTTTCTAATATCCGAGACGATATATAAGATAGGGTGAAGTATATTCATACACAAGGAGGTGCCTATGGATATTCCTGCATTGTCGATGGCATTGTCACAGAACAAAGTCCTGAATGATGTTGGCATTGCCATGCTTTCCAAGAGTCTTGGTGATCTGCAGGACATGGGAGAAGCAATGGTTGAATCTATGGATGCTTCTATGGAGTTATCTGTTAACCCGAACCTCGGGGCCAACTTCGATATCAGGATTTAAGACACCATCGCCCGAAGAGCGCCCGTAAGGCGCACGAAAAGCCCGCTGCAGGCTCTGCAACGGGCTTTTTGTCATTAATCCTTTTTGTTATTAGTCTGTTATTCTCAGATCTTTACTATGGAATCGGACTTTATCTCGATCCTGCCTTCCTTCAGCAGCCTTCCCACAGCTCTTTTGAACTCGTTCTTGCTCATGCCGGTCTTCTCCCTTATAAGCTCGGGAGCAGCCTTGTCATTAAAGGGAAGCTTGCCGCCGCCATTCTCAATAAGCTCCATGAGAGCCTTTGCATCGGTATCCATCTGAATATAAGCCTTCTCTCTTATGCTGAGGTTCAGCTTGCCGTCTTCCTTGACCGATACCACTCTTGCGGATACGGTGTCTCCGATTCTGATATCCCCGTAGATCTCCTTCTTGGGGATAAGTCCCGAATAAATATCATCAACAGCCACAAAAGCACCAAAGTTGCCGCTCATCTCGTATACGGTACCTGTGACCCTGTCATCCTTCTTGTAAGGACTGTTCTGGGAAAGATACGGATATACATTCATGGTAACGCAAAGACGGTTGCTCTTGTCAATGTAGAGGGCACAGAGCACCTCCTCACCGGGGCTTACCTTCCTGGTCTGCTGCTTGAAGGGTAAAAGAAGATCCTTCTCCAGCCCCCAGTCCATGAACGCGCCGATCCTGCCTGTATCCTTGACCTTGAGCATCCTCACATCGCCAAGTATTATTCTGGGCTCATTGGTGGTGGCGATCAGCCTGTCATCGGAATCCTTGTAGATAAAGACTTCGATGCTGCTGCCTATGTCTGTTCCCGCAGGTACCTGCTTGCCGGGAAGCAGCACCTTTTCCTCGTCGCCCTGCTTCTCAGAGAGGTAAACTCCGAATTCAACCTTTTTTACTACTGTAAGTGTCTGTTTTTCTCCTAATCTGATCATAGTGTCCTCCGTTTCAAAAGAGCTGTCTAAGCCCTGTCCATTGTTGCCTTCATCAGCAACAGTTTAAAAGTTAAGTTCTACCGTGCAGACGGATTTGCCCTCCGCATCGATAAGATCCACGATACGCATCTGCCCCTGAGCCTGCTGCCCGTCCTCGCCGGCAGCGACATCGTTGTAAACAAGGGGATACAGTACATCTCCGAGAACCGCCTGTTTCTTGTACTCGGCTCTCATACCTCTTACCTTGTCTTCAAGATCGGAACATGCGTCTATAGCCATTCTAACATATTGGCCGTTGTTAACGTGATAATTGGTATCAAGATGGTGCTTTCTTACCACTATCTCATCGCCCTTTACAGGCTGTACACCCTCAGGCACAACTATCTTCCTTCCGGCGTAGTTCATCTCAAGCTTCTCGCCCATAGGGTAAGTCTCAAGCATCTCCGGAGTTACCCTGGCGGGAAGGCCCTTTTCGAAATTGAAGAGGGTCCACACAGAGTTGGCAACCGCAAGTCTCTCACCGTCTTTGGTATCCATAAAGAAATTTCTAAGGCCGAAGAAGCCCTTCAGTTCATAGGGGACAGTTCCGATGGTCACGTCCTCGCAAAGCCTTGGGTACCTCATTATCTCAATCTGCCAGGAGACCAATACCCAGGCGATGTTCCTCTTCTTCATGAAGTCAATATCCGCTACGCCCTCCTGGGTCTGGAAGGTGGAGCAGTCCTGGAAATAATCTATAAGGGACTCCAGGGTAAGCGTCCCGTCCTTATCAATCTCGCTGTATCTGATCCTGGAATCAAAGGTATACATGTAGGTCCTTTCTGCATGCAAGCATGCACAGACATGTTTCTGCATGGCTCTGCCTGTCGCCCGCGTTATGGCAGACGCAAACTCGAAAGCTTCGCTTTCTCGTTCGCGTAGCTCGCCATATAGAAACATATCTGTCTGCATGCAAGCATGCACAGACACGTTTCTGCATGGCTCTGCCATAACGCGGAAAAAAAGAAGCGAGATTGGATATCCAATCTCGCTTAAAAGCTGGGCTAGTAGGATTCGAACCTACGTAATGACGGAGTCAGAGTCCGTTGCCTTACCGCTTGGCGATAGCCCACCGACAAGATTGTATTATACGTAATGTTTTTATTAATTGCAAGTACTTTTTCAAAATTTTTATAAAAAATAAATCCACTCTCAAACCGGTATGGTCTGAGAGTGGGAAAAATCGCTTAAAATCAGCCTTCGAAGAGGAGATCTGCGTATGTGGGGAAAGGCCAGTCTTTTTTATCAACCAGCATTTCCAGCTTGTCTGCAGGAGCTCTTAAAGCATCCATAGCAGGTCTTACGCTGTCTTTGTAGAAGTAAGCAAGCTTTCTGGCATCGGTGATCTTCCTTGCCTTGTTCTCCTTCTCCTTGAGGACATCAAGAGCCTTCTTCATCTTGGTGAGCTCTCCCGTGATTTCCTTGAGCTCGTCAAGAAGGGCAGACTCATCAGCGCCTGCTGCCTTTACCTCATTCACATCCTTGGCAAGTCTTCCTGCATACTTCATAACTGCAGGGATGATCTGCTTGGATGCCATGTCGATCATGGTAAGAGCCTCGATATTGATGGTCTTGGCATAGTTCTCGAATATGATCTCTTTTCTGGATTCCAGCTCAGTCTTGGTATATACGCCGAAATCTGAGAAAAGCTTAACTGCTTTCTTGGTTGTAAGGGTATCCGCAGCCTCGATGGTGGACTTGATGTTGGGAAGTCCCCTTCTCTCAGCTTCCTTAAGCCATGCATCGGAATAACCGTCTCCGTTGAAGATGATCCTCTGATGCCTGGTGAGATACTCCTTCATAAGGTCGTGAACAGCTACGTCAAAGTCCTCTGCCTTCTCAAGAATATCGGCAGCCTCACAGAAAGCTTCTGCCACAATGGTGTTAAGTGTGGTGTTGGAGCTTGCCATGGAATCTGAGGAACCAACCATTCTGAACTCGAACTTGTTTCCGGTGAAAGCAAAGGGTGATGTTCTGTTTCTGTCTGTAGCATCCTTCTCAAACTGAGGAAGTGTTGATACGCCGGTCTTGAGTTTGCCGCCGCGCTTACTGGATTTGGCAACACCGGTCTCGATAAGCTGTCTTACAACGTCCTCAAGCTGTTCTCCAAGGAATACGGAGATAACTGCGGGAGGAGCCTCGTTGGCGCCAAGTCTGTGGTCATTTCCTACATCTGCAGCACTCTGTCTAAGAAGATCTGCATGAGTATCAACAGCTTTTAAAATGCATGCGAGAATAAACAGGAACTGAACGTTCTTGTTGGGTGTATCGCCGGGATCAAGAAGATTAACCCCGTCATCTGTGCAAAGAGACCAGTTGTCATGCTTACCTGAGCCGTTAACACCGGCAAAGGGCTTCTCATGGAGCAGGCATCTCATATGATGATGCTCTGCCACTCTCTTCATGGTCTCCATAATGATCTGGTTGTGGTCTACCGCAATGTTGGCTGTCTCATAGATGGGAGCCAGCTCGTGCTGTCCCGGAGCAACCTCATTGTGCTGTGTCTTGTCAGGAACACCGAGTTTCCAAAGTTCCCTGTTAAGGTCCTTCATGTACTCTCCGACTCTCTCACGGATAACGCCGAAGTAGTGATCCTCCATCTCCTGACCTTTAGGAGGCATTGCTCCGAAAAGTGTCCTTCCGGTAAAGATAAGGTCCTCTCTCTTCATGGACTTGTCCCAGTCAACCAGGAAGTATTCCTGCTCTGGACCTACGGATACATTGACCTTTGTGGCTCTGTCGTTGCCGAAGAGCTTAACAATCCTGAGAGCCTGCTTGTTTACAGCCTCCATGGATCTTAAAAGAGGTGTCTTCTTATCAAGAGCCTCTCCTGTGTATGAACAGAAAGCAGTGGGTATGCAAAGAGTAACGCCCGCTCCGGACTCCTTCAAAAAAGCAGGGGAAGTAATATCCCAGGTTGTATAACCTCTTGCCTCAAAGGTTGCACGAAGTCCGCCTGAAGGGAAGGATGACGCATCCGGTTCTCCCTTTATCAGCTCTTTTCCCGAGAAGGAAGTGATCATCTTGCCGTCCTTGTCAGCACTTGCCACAAAAGAGTCGTGCTTCTCGGCTGTAATACCTGTGAGAGGCTGGAACCAGTGAGTGTAATGGGTCGCCCCATTCTCCATAGCCCATTCCTTCATGGCGTTAGCCACAACATCAGCGGACTCCTTGGAGAGCTCACCTCCGTTGTCGATCACATTTACAACCTCTTTGTAGACGTTCTTGGGAAGACGCTCTCTCATCTTGGAAATGGTAAAGACGTTCTGCCCGAAGATCTCCTCAATATTTACCTTGTCACTCATGAATGTACCCTTTCTGCCACTTTAATCCTAAATTTGTTCTATAGTGTACATCATTCACAAAAAAACTTGAAGTATTTTTTTATGATTTTTCTGTGCTCACACGCAGAATATCGTACATTCCCGCAGGTTCCGAAAGGTCGAGATAGATTATCTGCTTGGAGTGAGGGCAGGAATCAACAGCATTTCCTTCTTCGTCATACATGCCGTTGACCTTGACTTTAACATCAGTTCCGTCAGGCTTCATGATCTCAATCTCGTCCCCGACACTGAACTTGTTCCTCTGCTCTATCCTTGCAAATCCCCTCTCATCCACATCGTAAACGATGCCCAGGTAGATATATTCGTTGATATAAGTGTTATTATCGTAGATCTGCGCCTCTTCGCTGGGCTTACCGAAGTAGAAGCCCGTGGTGAACTGGCGGTAGGTACATCTTGCAATCTGATCCAGGTACCAGGGCATGTTCTGCCTGTACTTCTCCTCAGATTCAAAGTAGTCGTCGATGGCCTTTCTGTAGGTTCTTGCCACAGTTGCTACATACAGAGCAGTCTTCATTCTGCCCTCTATCTTGCAGCTGTCAACGCCGGCATCCACCAGCTCCGGAATGTGCTCTATCATGCACAGATCCTTGGAGTTGAAAATATAGGTTCCCCTGTCGTTCTCATAGACAGGAAGGTATTCACCGGGTCTTTTCTCCTCAACCACAGCATATTTCCACCTGCAGGGATGAGTGCAGGCGCCGTGATTGGCATCCCTTCCGGTAAAGTAGTTGGACAAAAGACATCTTCCGGAATAGGAAATGCACATGGCTCCGTGAATGAAGCACTCCATCTCAAGGTCCTCAGGGATTTTCTCCTTGATTTCCCTGATCTCGTTCATGGAAAGCTCTCTTGCGGCAACAACTCTTTTGGCGCCGAGATCGTGCCAGAAGTTGTAGGTCTCATAGTTGGTGTTATTGGCCTGAGTGGACACATGGATGTCGATCTCAGGGCAGATCCTTCTTGCCTTCATGAAAATTCCGGGATCTGCGATGATCAGAGCATCGGGTTTCAGCTCTTTTAACTCATGAAGATAAGTCTCCACGCCGTCAAGATCGTAGTTGTGCGCCAGAATGTTCACGGTCACATGAACCTTCACTCCGTGCTCATGGGCAAAAGAAATACCTTCTTTCATTTCCTCTTTGGAGAAATTCTTGGCCTTTGCGCGAAGGCCGAAGGCATCGCCTCCGATGTACACTGCATCTGCGCCAAATATTACCGCGGTCTTAAGTACCTCAAGACTGCTGGCAGGTATAAGTAATTCAGGTTTTTTCATTTCGTACCTCGATATATCATCTTCCACGCCTTCATCAACAGGTGACTTGGGCTGTTTACAGTTTCACTGACAGGGTCATTCCGTCTCCCACCGTAAGGATCACAGTGTTCAAAGCCTCGTTGTGCTTGAGCTCATAGAGGTATTCCCTCATCCTTGCATGGATGGTCCTGTCACGCCTTGTTACGGCAAACCTTGATTCCATCACGTCTCCATCCTGGAGCACGTTGTCGGAAACCAGAAGGCCGCCTTTATTCAGGATGCGAAGACAATCCGGCAGGAAATTGATGTACTGCCCCTTGGCCGCATCCATAAAAATAAAATCATACCCCGGTGAAAGGCTCTTTAAAATATCCAGCGCATCCCCCTCCAGAAGTGTGATTTTATGGTCGGTGTCGTATTTGGCGAAATTCTCTCTGGCAACAGGGATCCTTTTCTCATACTTCTCGATGGTGGTGATCTTCGTCTCAGGGCTGCTGTACCTTGCCATCAAAAGAGCCGAGAACCCAACTGCGCATCCAACCTCAAGAATATTTACAGGCCTGTGCTGTGCCATTAAAAACTTAAGAAGTGCCTGAGTATCCTTGCGGATTATAGGCACTTCGTCTGCTAACGCTACTCTCTCAAGCTCATCCAGGAACGCGTCGTTCCCGGGATCCAGAGAGTTTATAAATGATATGATTCTTTCCTGTTCAACCACCGCTTGAGTCCTCTCCGGATTCGGCATCGGATCCGCCTTCCTCCGTCTCTGAGCCTCCGGACATGATGGCCAGCATCTCGTCCGGTGTCATTGCTGTGCTAAGTTCATAGGTTCCGGGCTTCTCCTTGCCGTGATACTCGGAAAATCTCTCCTGGAGCCTGAACAGTGTCCTGTCGGTTATAAGACCGACGCTGGAGAGGTTGTCGGCTATTGTTGAAACCGAATCTCCCTGCCCCACCTTAAAGGTAACGGTTCTGCCGGTGCCGGAAGAAACCGCAGTCTGGTTAAAAATATGGTAACCGTAATTGTAGGCAAGCTTTGAATACCTCATTATCAGCATCACGACGATGATGACAAAGACTATCTTGACTGTGGCATCCAAAAGCCCAAGCCCAAACTTCCTAAGATTCATAATATTTTCTCCCCAAAAGACATCAGTAGGTGGTGTCCATTATTATAGGCATGATCATGGGCCTTCTCTTTGTCTTTTTCCAGATGTAATCACTTAAGTCATCCTTGACTATGTTCTTGAGTCTGGTCCAATCGGTAATGCCCTTATCCAGTGCTTCCGTAACATCATCCAGCACCAGATCCGTTGCGTCGTCAATGAGCTTATCCGACTCTCTGACATACACGAATCCTCTTGAAACAATGCTGGGACCGGAAACCAGCTGATGTGTGTCCTTGTCGATTCCGAACACAACTATTACTATACCATCTTCTGCAAGATGCTGTCTGTCCCTTAAAACCACATTTCCAACATCTCCGACGCCAAGGCCGTCCACAAGGATAGCTCCCACGGGAACCTTGCCTGTTACTTCCGCAGAATTGTCATCTACGGAAAGGACCTCGCCGGAGTGAAGGATAAATACGTTCTCCTTGGGTATTCCAAGGTCTCTTGCGATCCTGCTCTGGGCGATGAGGTGTCTGTACTCACCGTGAACGGGAACTGCATACTTGGGCTTAACCAGTGTATAGATAAGCTTGATATCCTCCTGACAGGCGTGGCCTGATACGTGTACATCCTGGAAGATAACGTCAGCGCCCTTCATCTGAAGCTCGTTGATGATGTTTGTAACCGCCTTCTCGTTGCCGGGAATCGGGTGGGACGAAAAGATAACAGTATCTCCGGCACTGATCTTGATCTTCTTGTGCTGTCCGTTGGCCATTCTGCTGAGGGCAGCCATACTCTCGCCCTGGCTTCCCGTGGTGATGATAACGGTCTTGTTGTCAGGGTAGTTCTTGATCTGATCTATGTCCACAAGAGTGTTTTCAGGGATCCGAATACACTCAAGCTTCTGAGCAATGTCAATTATGCTGACCATGCTGCGGCCTTCCACAACAACCTTTCTGCCGCATTTGTGAGCAATGTTGATGATCTGCTGAACACGGTCAACGTTGGAGGCAAAAGTAGCCACGATGATACGGGAGTTCTGATGCTCCTCAAAGAGGAAATCCAGAGCCCTTCCAACGGTTCTCTCGGAAGCTGTAAAACCGGGTCTCTCTGCGTTTGTGGAGTCGCACATAAGGGCAAGAACACCCTTCTTGCCAATCTCAGCAAAACGCTGAAGGTCTATGGGGTCACCGAATACAGGTGTGTAGTCAACCTTAAAGTCTCCTGTGTGGACCACTGTTCCTGCCGGTGAATAAATAGCAAGAGCGGCAGCATCAACGATGGAGTGGTTGGTTCTGATAAACTCCACTCTGAACTGTCCAAGGTTTATGGACTGGCCGAACTTTACCACCTTTCTCCTTGTCTTTTTCAGGAGATTGTGTTCCTCCAGCTTGTGCTCGATGATGCCCATGGTAAGGCGGGTAGCGTAAACCGGAACGTTCAGCTCATGAAGAACATAAGGCAGCGCGCCGATATGGTCCTCGTGTCCGTGGGTGATGACAAAGCCTTTTACCTTGTCGATATTTTCCTGTAAATATGTGATGTCCGGGATTACAAGATCGATTCCCAGCATGTCATCATCGGGAAAAGACAGACCGCAGTCCACCACAATAATACTGTCTTCATACCTGAAGGCAGTGATGTTCATTCCAATCTGCTCAAGACCTCCCAAAGGGATGATCTGCAGCTTGGATCCGTTTTCATTTTTCTTTTTATTCAAATTCCTTCCTCCATTTTATTTTGCGAAGGACGCAGAAAAAGATACTAACCAGTTGCCCGTTAGATATCCAGATCTACGCCGTCCTCGGAGAGCAGCTTACGAAATACACCTGCAACAGCTTCAAGCTCCAGGTCATCGTCCACAATAGTGTAAACCGCCTCTTCATCTTTAATATCGGAGTCATCGCGCAAAATCAGCGCTTCTCCGTCACCATCTTCTTCATCTGTGACCAGAAGATAAGTCTTAGCTCCGATCACAGTCTGCTCAAGGCAATAAAATTCTACCGGCTCTTCTCCGTCCGGACTGAAAATAATCTTTTCCAAATTGTTCACCCGATCACTTCTTGTTGTCCAGATAATCCTGGAGGATTATCTGAGCGGCTATCATATCTACGTACTCTTTTCTCTCGCGGCCTTTAATTCCGACTTCATCCATTATGGCATCAGCCTCAACCGTAGTGAGACGCTCATCCAGCATCTCCACGGGAATTCCCGTTCTTCTCTCTATCTTATCCTTGAATTCAAGACATAGTTTTGAGCGCTCAGAGGGGGATTCATCCATATGTACGGGGAGACCCAAAACGATCTTCTCAACCCCGTATTCCTGAATGAGTTCCTCAATGCGCGCCAGTGTCTTTCTGAGTTTATTCTCTTCTTTTCTGCGGATTATCTCTTTCGCCTGGGCTGTCAGCAAAAGCTCATCGCTTATGGCAACTCCGACAGTCCTGGATCCGTAGTCAAGTCCCATGATCCGCATAGGATTACCTGCGTTCCCAGTTGTTGCTCTTGATATACTCTGTGAGCATCTCCTCTACAAGTTCGTCTCTTTCAACCTTCATGATAAGGCTTCTTGCGCCCTTGTGGCTTGTGATGTAGGTGGGATCCCCGGACATGATGTAGCCGACAATCTGGTTTACCGGATTATAGCCCTTCTCAAGAAGCGCATCGTAAACAACAGAAAGTACTTTCTTAACACCGGTCTCAGGTTCAACCTCAACCTTGAAAAATTGGGTATTTCCTAAATCCTGATCTGCCATCCTAGCTGTCTCCAATCGTGATATATTTAATTAATTTTACACCACTAAAGTTAAATAAGCAACGCTCCCGCCCCATACAGGCGCCTGTAATCATCATACCAGAAGCGTTTCCTCATTGAGAAATCCTGTGGGTATTACCCTTGTGACTTCTCCCGACACCGCGCCTTCAAAGGCCTTAGTACCCTCGCAGACAGCAACTCTTACGTATCTGTCGGTATGTCCGATCATATAGTTCCTGCCGCCGTGCTTCTCCATGTCTTCCCAGAGAACATCAAGCGCTTCTCCAACGAAGGTCTTACGATAACACTCGGACTGGGTCTTTGTCAAATCCAGCAGCACATCGCTCCTTGCACTCTTCTGTCTGTCGGTGAGCTGGTCCTTCATGCCTGCTGCCACCGTGCCCTTTCTGGGAGAGTACTTGAAAACATGCATCTCGTAGAAAGCAACTGCCTCAACAAAGCTCCTGCACTCCTCAAACTCCTCATCGGTCTCCCCCGGGAATCCGACTATGACATCTGTGGTAATAGCGGGTCTGTCAAAAGCCTCCCTGAGGAGTTTGACGCTCTCCATAAACTCCGCTGCAGTGTAGTGCCTGTTCATCCTCTTTAAAACGGAATTGCAGCCGCTCTGAAGAGACAAGTGGAAGTGGGGACAGAGCTTTTTTATCTTCGCCAGCCTATCCACATTTTCACGGGTTATCAGCCTGGGTTCTATTGACCCCATTCTTATCCTGTCGATGCCCTCTATGTCATTTATCTTTTCCAAAAGAGATATCAATGCAGGCTCGCCTTTATCGATGCCGTAGGAGCCAACGTGAATACCCGTGATGACAACTTCCTTGCATCCCTTGGAGGAAAGATGGCTGATCTCTTTAAGGATATCCTCCTCGTCCCTGCTGCGGACCCTTCCTCTTGCATAGGGAATGACGCAGTAGGTACAGAACTGATTACAGCCGTCCTGGACTTTGATGTAGGCCCTGGTGTGCTCAGGAAGAGTTGTTAGGCTCATCTCCTCATAGGGACAGGGTTTATTGATATCAATAATGGTAGTTCCACCAAGAGTGTTGTCCGGTTTTTCGTTTCTGATGGCCAGGAACTCATCCAGTATCTCTGCAATCTGGGACTTCTTGTTGTTACCGATGGCAAGGTCGATGCACTCGTCCTTTTTGACGCCCTCAAGTCCCGTCTCAACATAGCAGCCCACGGCCACTACAACAGCCTCTGGATTTTCCTTCCGAGCCCTGTGCAGCATCTGTCTGGACTTTCTGTCCGCAATGTTAGTAACGGTGCAGGTGTTGATGATATACACGTCAGCTTCGCTGTCGAAGGGCACGATCTCGCTTCCCGACTCCCGAAGCTTCTGCTCCATTACGTCAAGTTCATAACTGTTAACTTTACAACCAAGGTTATGTAGGGCAACCTTTAAACCCTTAACGTTATTTAGCATATAGATTAAATCCTCATTGACTTTTGTCAATCTTGCGTATACTATAAAGAAAAGAAGGAGGTACTAGCGCAATGAAGACCGTTAAAATTTCTTTAAATTCAATCGATAAGGTTAAGTCTTTTGTAAACGATATTACGAAGTTCGATTATGATTTCGATCTCGTTTCCGGAAGATACGTTATCGATGCCAAGTCTATCATGGGAATCTTTTCACTGGACCTTTCAAAGCCCATTGATCTTAACATCCATGCTGAAGACGACGCAGATGAGGTTCTCGAAGTTCTGAAGCCTTACATGGTTTGATCCCTACGGGTCAGACCCATTAAAAAGATTATTACAGACCATCCTGAGCGATCAGGGTGGTCTTTATATTTGAGCAGAGCACTTGGTGAGGTATTATCGAACCTAGTGCGAGCCATGGGTGGACACCTGACGAGGTTCTTCACGAGTCTGGTGGAGCATCCCAGCGCAGAGCACCTCAGAGCTTATTTCTTTATATCAATCACTTCATCAGTTTCAATTGCAACTCTTACCAGCTCATCAATTTTCTCATAGAGATTTTCCTTCTCGTGCCTTTCGATAACATCAAGCCTGGGCTTTGTAACAGGATGCTTGGCAACGAAAATCGTGCAGCAGTCCTCGTAGGGCAGGATTGATGTCTCATAGGCATCGATCTTAAGGGAAATATCAACGATATCCTGTTTATCAAAAGCGATAAGAGGCCTGTAAACGGGCATATCCTTGACCACCTCTCCTGTGCACATCAGGCTCTGCATGGTCTGGGAGGCCACCTGTCCGATGCTCTCTCCGGTGATAAGTCCCATACAGCCGGACTGATTAGCCAGAATGTCTGCAATCTTCATCATATATCTTCTCATGATGATGGTGAGCTCATCGTGAGGACACTTCTCATAGATGTACATCTGAATATCTGTAAAGTTGATGACATGGAGTTTAACACGTCCCGTGTACTTTGCAATGATCCCTGCAAGGTCCACAACCTTCTGCTTGGCCTTCTCGCTGGTATACGGGGGCGCATTGAAATAAACCGCCTCGATCTCAACACCTCTCTTGGCCACCATGTATCCGGCCACGGGAGAATCGATTCCTCCGGACAAAAGAAGCATCGCCTTACCGGCAGTTCCTATGGGCATTCCTCCGGGTCCGGGAAGGATCTCGGAGAAGATGTTCAGCTTCTCTCTAAGCTCCACGTTAACAAGGATCTGGGGCTCATGGACATCAACCTTAAGGCCCTCGCTCTCGAAAGCCCCAAGAAGCTTTGCGCCAATTTCTGCGCCAAGCTCCATGGAATCCATGGGATAGCTCTTATCCACACGGCGAACCTTTACCTTAAAGGTCTTGTTCCTGTCAGGATATACTCCCGCAAAGAAGTCAACCACTGCCTTGCAGAGGTCCTCCACCTCAGGAAGCTTGCCCTCTCCGTTTCTTTCTATTGTAACCGCAGGACAGATTCCTGTGATTCCGAATACTGTCTGAAGAGCAGAAACCGTCTCGTCAAAATCAAACTTCTCTGCCTCGATATAGATTCTTCCGGCAACTCTGGATACGCCAAACTCACCGTCACACTTTGCGAGAACTCTTTTAATCTGCCTGACCAGGGCATCCTCGAAGATATATCTGTTCTTGCCCTTAAGTCCTATCTCTGCGTATTTGATAACAAAAGCATGATACTGCATATGTTTCTCCCTTATCTTCTGTAAAACTTCCTCATGGTGTCCACCTGAGACTTAAGTGTATCAATCAGATAATCTATCTCCTCTTTGGTGGTCTCCAGTGACATGCTGATACGAATTGTCGACTCCAAAAGATCCTTATCAAGACCGATTGCCCGCAAAGTATCGGAAACATGCGGGTTATTGGAGGTGCAGGCGCTTCCCGCAGACACATAGATTTCCTTGCTGCTGAGCATGTTAAGCACCGTCTCCGCTCTAAGGCCCCTTATGGAGAGACTCACAATGTGGGGCGCTCCCTTATAGCACTCAGGCCCGTTGAGCTTTATATCTGAAATTCCCGCCTCAAGGCTGTCCATAAGGTACTTCTTGAGCTCGTAGAGATTCCTGATCTTCTCGTCAAAATTCTCATAGCACATCTTTGCCGCAAGAGCCATTCCCGCGCAGCCCGGAACATTCTCGGTTCCGGATCTCATACCCTTTTGCTGGCCTCCGCCGTAGCAGATGGGGCTTATCTTGGTTCCCTTTTTGATGTAGAGGAATCCCACGCCCTTAGGGCCATGGATCTTGTGAGAGCTTACCGACATAAGGTCTATGTTCATGGATCTTGGGCGAAGCACCAGTTTGCCATAGCCCTGGACCGCATCCACATGGAATACAATATCCTTCCTGAATGCCTTTATCAGCTTGCCGGCTTCCTCCAGAGGCTGAACCGAACCGATCTCATTGTTCACCGCCATTATGGAAACCAGGATGGTGTCCTCCCTGAGGGCCGCCTTAAGATCCTCAAGCCTTATAACGCCGTATTCATCCACCGGAAGGTATGTAATCTCAAATCCCTGTCTCTGCAGTTCTGCGCAGGTCTCTGAAACCGCCGGGTGCTCGATGGAGGTTGTTATGATGTGCTTACCCCTCCAGGCATTGGCCTTGGCTGTTCCAAGAATTGCCAGATTGTCCGACTCAGTGCCGCCGGAGGTAAACAAGATCTCCGAGGGATCAACCTTAAGTGTCCCCGCTATTATCTCCCTTGCGGAAAAGAGCCTGCTGTCAGCCATGGTTCCCATATGATGGACGCTGGAGGCGTTTCCGTATTCTTCTGTCATGACTTTGGCCACCAGCTGTGCGACCTCGTCAAAGGCCCTTGTGGTGGCTGAATTATCCAAATATGCTTTCATAATATCTTTTATCTCTCAAAATGGTACATGAGCCAGGAGATAATGGTGAATCCCGCTGTCTCAGTCCTTAATATTCTTCTGCCCAGGGTAATGGGCTTAATGTCATTGTCCATGCAAAGATTTATCTCATCCTCTGAAAAACCTCCCTCTGGACCTATAAACACAGCTACGCTCTGGCCCGGCTCAATACCGTCGATAAGAGCTCTTGTCACGGAGATGTCCTCTGCATTCTCATAGGGGATCATTTTAACATCTATCCCCTCACTTTTACAAAGCTCGATAGCCTGCTTCATGGTAACAGGCATGGAAACTTCAGGGATGATGGCGCGCTTACTCTGCTTGGCCGCAGCTTCCGCTATGGCCTGCCACCTGCCAACCTTGCTCTTTGCCTTCTTCTCATCAAGCTTGACGATGCATCTTTTGGTAGACATGGGGATCACCTTGTAGGCACCCAGTTCTACGGCCTTCTGGATTATCAGCTCCATCTTGTCCACCTTGGGAAGCCCCTGGAAAAGATATATCTTTGAAGGAAGCTCCCTGCCCTGCTCCTCGATGAAGCAAAGCTTTCCAAGAACGCTCTCGGGAGTGATCTCTTCTATCTCGTAAAAGAGCTCCCGGCCGTCCCCGTCTCTTTCGCTGACGGAGAACTGCTCTCCCTTCTGCATGCGAAGGACATTCGCGATATGATTGTAATCGGCTCCGGTTATCTCAACCGTCTTGCAGTCTGCGGAAATCTGACTGCTGTCCACAAAAAAATGATACATTAGTTTTTCCTCGAAGTGATGGAAACCCAGTCGCCCTGATGATGGATCTCCAGGATCTCAAGGCCTGCATCCAGATGTGCCTTTTTGACCTCTTCTTCCTTGGTATTGATGATACCGGAGGTGATGTAGATGCCGCCCTTCTTGAGCTGTCCCAGGATTACGGGAGTGAGGGGCACCAGCACGTTAGCCAGAATATTGGCCACTACAATATCATATTTATCGTAACCGACAGTGTCCTGAACAGTCTTATCATCAATGATATTTCCTATCATCATGTCAAACTTATCGGGAGCAATGCCGTTGTTTTCCATATTTTCCTTAACGGCGGGAACGGCACACTTATCAAGATCCGTACCGACAGCATGTCTGGCTCCGAACATAAGGGCAAGTATGGAGAGAACTCCGCTTCCTGTTCCCACATCCAAAAGCTCGGTTTCGGGAGTGACATACTTCTTGAGCATGCGGATACAAAGCTGTGTTGTCTCATGCATTCCGGTTCCGAAAGCAGTTCCGGGATCGATGTGCAGCACCATGGAAGCCTTATCTTCGTCCTCAGCGCTCTCTTTTTCCCATGAAGGAATCACAAGTATATCATCAATATAGAATTTGTGGAAGTACTGTTTCCAGTTATTGATCCAGTCTATGTCCTCGGTAACATCCACAGAGATGGTTCCGTCACCGATATCGGAAAATTCCTTGAGTTCATCGAGCTTCTCTCTTATAGCAGCCTGCATCTCCTCCGGAGTCTTAAGTACTTTCTCGTATTCTCCCTCATCATTTGGAAGTTCAACGGTGAGCATGTTGTTGTCATCTATCTCCAGGAAAAAGTTAAGATAGGCAACACCGCTCTCAATCTTAGGTCCGTTGTCGTCCGGCTCAAGCTCGGGAGCATCAATGAACATCTGCTCCTTGTCCTGGGCGGTAAGAGGAGCGTTGTCCTCTATCTGAGCACCCTCAAGGCCAATGTCCTCAAGGTAGCTGACAATGATATCCTCGGACTCTTCGTTGGTGCGAACTCTAAATCTCATCCATTTCATAAGTCATATTCCTCTTTATATACGCACTAAATCGCGTAAAGCTGACACGCCCTCGCAAATGCCTGACATTTACGAGCACGTGTTAAACGTCATATGATCACCGGCCGGCTTTTGTGCAAACACACGCCTGCCGGTGCCCCCATGACTTAGCTTCACGCGATCATTCCCAAAACTTCTTTTTCTTTTTGCCGCCTGATCCACCGGGATCCTTGCTGTCGCCGCTTCCCATCACACGCTCTGCTGCAGTGAGGGAATCACCTGTCTTCTCATCAAACTTCTTAAGAAGATCCTTGGCCTCCTTTGAGAGTTTCTCGGGAACCTGAACCACCAGAGTAACATAGTGGTCGCCTCTCTGATCCTTGTCCCTGAGGGAAGGTACACCCTTGCCCCTTAATCTTACCCTTGTATCGGTCTGGGTTCCGGCCTTAACATCGTAGGCAACCTTGCCGTCAACTGTATCAATAAGAACAGTTCCGCCAAGAGCTGCAATAGCAAAGGATACGGGAACCATTGAGTAGATATTGTAGCCGTCCCTCTGGAAAATAGGATGATCGGATACAATAACCTCAACAAGAAGGTCTCCTCTTGGTCCGCCGTTCACACCGGGCTCACCCTTATCCCTTATCCTTACGCTCTGTCCGTTATCAATTCCTGCAGGAATGGTGACCTTGATCTTCTTTCTGCTGGCAATATATCCGCTTCCGTGACAGTCTGTACACTTCTCCTTGATGACCTTACCTGTGCCTCCGCACTCGGGACAGGTCTGAACATTTCTTACTGTTCCGAAGAAAGACTGCTGTGTATATACAATCTGTCCCTTACCGCCGCACTTTGTACAGGTCTGAGCCGTTGTTCCGGGCTTAGCTCCTGTTCCGTGGCAGGTAGGGCAGGGATCCTTCATGGTAAGTTCCAGCTCCTTCTCGCAGCCGAATACAGCCTCAAGGAAGGTGACTCTTACGCTGGCTCTTAAGTTTGCGCCCTTTGAAGGTCCGCTTCTGGCGCCGCCTCTTGAACGACCGCCGCCAAAGAAATCACCGAAGATATCACCAAAGATATCGCCGAAGTCAGCACCGCTGAAGTCAAAGCCTCCGAATCCGCCCTGACCACCTTCAAAAGCAGCATGACCGAACTGATCGTACTGGCGCTTCTTCTCCGGATCACTAAGAACCGCATATGCCTCTGAAGCCTCTTTAAACTTCTCGGCAGCTGCATCATCTCCGGGGTTCATATCAGGATGATACTTCTTGGCCAGGACTCTGTAGGCTTTCTTTATCTCTTCCTCCGTGGCGTTCTTGCCAACACCAAGGACCTCGTAATAATCTCGTTTCTGTTCTGCCATAAATGTTCCTCTGTATTAATCTCCTATTAGCCAGACGGCATACACCGCCTGGCTAATAATTATAACATCTTTTTGAGAAAATGCTTAGACCTCTCTGTAATCACCGTCAACAACGTTGTCATCGTTTGATGAAGAGCTTCCTGCGTTCATGTCAGGACCTGCCTGTCCCATATCGGGGCCTGCACCTGCGGCGCCTGCTGCACCCTGAGCGCTCTCATACATCTTAGCGAACAGCGCCTGAGCATCGTTCATAAGTTTTTCCTTCTGGCTCTTGAGTGAGTCGATCTCGGAATCTGAAAGCTCTTTGTCCTTGGTCTGCTCAAGTGTCTCCTTGAGAGCCTTGATGTCATCCTCAACAATCTGCTTCTGAGAAGCATCGATCTTGTCGCCTACATCCTGGAGAGCCTTCTCTGTCTGGAATACGAAGGAGTCTGCATCGTTTCTTGCATCAATGCCTTCCTTACGCTTCTTGTCCTGAGCCTCATACTCCTGAGCCTCTTTAACTGCCTTATCGATATCCTCGTCTGACATGTTGGAGCCTGCTGTGATTGTGATGTGCTGCTCCTTGCCTGTTCCAAGATCCTTAGCAGATACGTTAACGATACCGTTTGCATCGATATCGAAGGTAACCTCGATCTGAGGAACACCTCTCATTGCAGGAGGGATACCGTCAAGTCTGAACTGTCCAAGGGACTTGTTGTCCTTAGCGAACTGTCTCTCACCCTGGAGAACGTTGATATCTACTGCTGTCTGGTTATCAGCTGCAGTTGAGAATACCTGGCTCTTCTTGGTAGGGATTGTTGTATTTCTCTCGATAAGTCTTGTAGCAACACCACCCATTGTCTCGATTGAAAGTGAAAGAGGTGTTACATCAAGAAGAAGGATGTCACCAGCGCCCTCATCACCAGCAAGCTTACCGCCCTGGATACCAGCACCGATAGCTACACACTCATCAGGGTTGAGGTTTTTGGAAGGCTCCTGACCTGTGAGCTGCTTAACCTTCTCTACTACGCAAGGAACACGAGTTGATCCACCAACAAGGAGAACCTTACCGATATCTGCGTTTGTAAGACCAGCGTCCTTCATAGCGTTCTGTACAGGGATTGCTGTTCTCTCTACAAGATCATGAATGAGCTCTTCGAATTTAGCTCTTGTAAGGTCTACGTCAAAGTGCTTAGGGCCATCTGCTCCAGCTGAGATGAAAGGAAGGTTGATATTGGTTGTTGTTGAAGAAGAGAGCTCCTTCTTAGCCTTCTCTGCTGCTTCCTTAAGTCTCTGCATAGCCATCTTGTCGCCTGAAAGGTCAACACCCTCTTTGTTCTTGAAGTCCTGAACCATCCAGTTGATGATAGCCTGGTCGAAGTCATCACCACCAAGGTGAGTATCACCATTTGTTGAAAGGACTTCGATAACGCCGTCGCCGATATCGATGATAGATACATCGAATGTACCACCACCAAGGTCGTAAACCATGATCTTCTGCTCTTTCTCGTTGTCGAGACCATAAGCAAGAGCTGCTGCTGTAGGCTCGTTGATGATTCTCTTTACTTCAAGACCTGCGATCTTACCAGCGACCTTAGTAGCCTGACGCTGAGCATCGTTGAAGTATGCAGGTACTGTGATAACTGCTTCTGTAACTTTTTCGCCGAGATACTGTTCTGCATCTGCCTTAAGCTTCTGCAGGATCATTGCTGAAATCTGCTGAGGTGAGTACTTCTTGCCATCGATTGTACGGCCGTTGTCTGTACCCATATCTCTCTTAATTGATGAGATTGTGTTTTCTGCATTGGTTACTGCCTGACGCTTAGCTGGTTCACCAACGATCCTCTCACCATTTTTTGTGAATGCAACGATTGAAGGTGTTGTTCTTGCGCCTTCAGCATTTGCGATAACGGTGGGCTTACCACCTTCCATAACTGCTACGCAGCTGTTTGTTGTACCAAGATCGATACCTATAATCTTACTCATTTTATTATCCTCCATAATGATTAGCTTTTTCTCTATATGTGCGGCATGACGAATTATCTTCGTCCTTACGGCGTAACACCTACCATGCTGTGTCTGAGCACGGTATCGTGGAACATATATCCCTTTTGAAGTTCCTGTGCAACAATTCCTGATTCGTACTCATCACTCTCAACCTGCATTACTGCATTGTGGAAGTTAGGGTCGAACTCTTTTCCCACAGCCTCAATCGGGGTTACTCCAAGATTCTCAAGCTCTGTCATGAGCTGCTTGTAAATCTTGTTCATGCCATCTGCAAAAGCTCCGTCTTTTTCAGCTTCCGGAACCGCTGCAAGGCCTCTTTCAAAGTTATCTACTATTGGAAGGAGCTTCTCTAAAACATTGCTCTGACCAAGTTCAAACTGCTGAGACTTTTCCTTATCTGTTCTCTTTCTGAAATTCTCGAATTCTGCCATCTGTCGCAGAACCTTGTCATTGAGCTCATCTACTTTTTCCTGAAGAGGATTCTTCTTTTCTTTTTTATTAAAGAGTCCCTTCTTTTTATCTTCCTCTTTGGCTTCTTCAGGCGCCTCTTTTGAAGAAGTATCCTGCTCCGCAGCTCCTTCAGCTTCTGCTTTCTCTGAAGTCTCCTGTTGACCTTCCTTCTCTTTATCCTTAGCTTCCTGCTCAAGCTCCTCCATGATGTTCTCAAGAACTTCTTCCTTGTTCTTGTCCATGGCCTTCTCGCCCTTTGCAGAAGCGTTCTTCTTTGCTTCGCTCAAACCAAATGCCTCCTTATCCTGCTATTCCTTTTTATATAGATCATCAAGCGCATGTCGCATATTTTTCAAAGTTGAGATAACCTTGTCATAATCCATTCGCTTAGGTCCGATGATTCCTACGGTACCCTTCATGCCATCACCCAGTTCATAGGTTGCAGTTACAACGCTGCAGTCCTTCATGGCCTGAACAGGAGTCTCGTTTCCGATGTACACCTGAATGCCTGTCTCTCCGCTCTCAGCAGAAAGAGTGTTCTCTACGATACTGGACAGATCGCTTGTATCCTCAAAGGTGCTAAGGAGCTCACTTGCCTTGGCATTGTCTGTAAGCTCAGGATACTTAAAGAAGTTTGTTGTACCGCTTGTATATATCTGAAGATCTTCATCAGCTGTGATTGATTCTGCAGCTGCATCGATCACGTTACCTATGATCTCACTGTGGATACCGGCCTCCTGCTTGACTGCGGCTATAAGGCCAAGATTGATATCCTCAACTGCCAGTCCGTCAAGCCTTGTATTCAAAAGAATATTGAGCTTGAGCATTGTGGCATCATCCAAAATCTCTTCAACGGTTATGATCTTGTTCTTGATAACATTGCCTTCTATGACGATAGTTGCAAGAAGATGTTCATCGTCCACCTTGGAGATCTGGATGAACTTAAGCTTGTTCTTGCGGATCTGTGGAGCTGAGATCATTGTGGCGTAATTGGTATCAACTGCCAGGGTCTTAGCCACCTGTTTAAGGAGATTCTCAAGCTTCTCTTCCTTATCAAGAAGCATCTCCTTCATATTCTCAACTTCCTGCTCCTTTTCCCTCAGCATCTCATCTACATATACTCTGTAGCCCTGATCTGAAGGGATACGACCAGCTGAAGTGTGGGGCTGCAAAATAAGCCCCATCTCCTCAAGGTCTGCCATCTCATTTCTGATGGTGGCTGAGCTAAGGTTAAGATCCGTGTATTTGGAGATCGTCCTGCTGCCTACCGGCTCTCCGGTCTCCAAATAGTTCTTAACTATTGCATGAAGTATGATCCGTTTTCTTTCGTCAAGTTCCAAACTGCACCTCTTCCTCTGTTAACCGGTTTTCATCGGAATGGTTCTTTGGGATGTTAGCACTCGCCTCTTTCGAGTGCTAACATCTTCTGTATCATAAAATATCACTA
>JAILFT010000133.1 GCA_024697425.1 Butyrivibrio sp.
TTGGTCTTACCCTTTGAATGAAGAGGCATTGAAATGATAGCTCCCTCAGGGAAGTTCTGAATTGCAATACCAAGGGACAGCGCCAGCGCTCCGCCTGCAGTAACAGGTGCGCTTCCTGACATAAGTCCCGCAAACACGACACCCACTGCCATACCTTCGGGAATGTTGTGAAGCGTAACTGCCAAAACCATCATGGTTGTCTTTTGCAGCTTGGACTTTGGTCCCTCAGCCTTATCTGCATTCATGTGCAAGTGCGGGATAACACTGTCCAAAAAGAGCAGGAATAATATTCCGATCCAGAAGCCTATAGCTGCGGGAGCAAAAGAAAACTTCCCCATCCCTTCAGCCTGTTCCAGCGCAGGAACTATAAGACTCCAGATTGAAGCTGCCACCATGACTCCGCTGGCAAATCCGGTCAGCGCTCTCTGAACCTGTCCGCCAAGCTCTTTTTTCATGAAAAAAACCATTGCCGAACCCAGCACTGTTCCAACAAAAGGAATAAGTATTCCGATCCAGATATTAGTGTTCATAATATGCCCCTCCTAAGAGATTCAAAAAACCAAAAACCTGTACGTCAGCTCATCTTCTTGTACATCAGATTACCAAGGGCCTGAACAGCCTGAACAAAGATGATCAGGATCAGTGAGCACACGATAAGGTATTCTGTCTTGTACTGCTGGTAACCGTAGCGGATAGCGATATCACCGACACCGCCGCCTCCGACAGTTCCTGCCATGGCCGAGTATCCGACAAGCGAAATGATAAGAAGTACTATTCCGTTGAGCATTCTCGGAATAGACTCTTTTACATAAACTCTCATAAGGATCTGGAAGTTGGAAGCCCCAAAGGATCTTGCAGCCTCGATAACTCCGGGATTGGTCTCACGAAGAGAAGTCTCGAAAACCCTTGCGATAAAAGGGATTGCCGATACAGTAAGGGGAACGATCGCAGCTGTAGTTCCGATCGACTTGCCAACAAGCGCTCTTGTGAATGGGATCAGGATGACCAGCAGGATGATGAATGGAAAGCTTCTGAATACATTTACAATGAAACTCAGAATTCCGTAAACGATCCTGTTTGGCTTAAGTCCTCCGGGCGCTGTAAGCGTAAGTATTACCGCCGGGATAAATCCGAGTATCACCGAGAAAAGCGTTGACCAGAAAACCATGATAAGGGTCTTCCAGAACGCCTGCATAATGATCGGATAAATGGCGGGATTAAGTATTTGTTCTAACATCTATATTTCCTCCGAATGAGTTACTCTCTTATTTGATGACTTCCCAGGTAACGCCCTTGGAATCCAGGAACGCACAGGCTCTCTCAAGGTCTTTTTCCTGCATATTAAGAACCAGGCTTCCGTAAACATCTTCCCTGAAGTCCTCAAGTTTGGCCCAGCAGATATTGAAATCCGTCTGCAGCTCCTGGGACATCTGGGTTACGATAGGCCTCTGGTTGCCTTCTCCGAAGAAAAAGAGCTTTAGATTGATACCTGTTGTCGGAAGCTTGTCAGACTCCTCACGCAGGAAATCTCTGATCTCCCTCTCCTTGGGCCATACGAAGAGCTGCTCTGGCTTACCTATTGCCAGCATCTGTCCGTGACTTAAGAACGCCACTCTCTGGCAGATCTGCTTAACAACTTCCATCTGATGAGTGACCACCACGATCGTGATGCCCATCTCTTTATTGATCCTCTGCAAAAGAGCCAGTATCCCCTTTGTAATCTCCGGATCCAGTGCACTTGTCGCCTCATCGCAAAGAAGTATCTCAGGATCAAGCACCAGCGCTCTTGCTATGGCAACTCTCTGCTTCTGTCCGCCGGAAAGTTCGCGGGGCTTGGCATGTGCCTTCTCCTCAAGACCAACAAGCTTAATGAGATTCATGATCTTCTCTTTTGCCTGTACTGTATTGGTTGGGATCCCCCAGAACTTCATGGGAAGAGCCACGTTTTGATATACATCCAGCCTCTCAAGAAGATTAAAGCCCTGGAATATCATTCCCATTCTCTTCTGAAGAAGACGCAGTTCTCCTTTGTTCCTGACATCAACGAGCTTACCGTCTACCCTTATCTCGCCTCTGTCATAGGTCTCAAGTCCGTTGATACATCTGAGAAGTGTTGACTTTCCAGCACCGGACTGACCGATTATTCCAAAGATCTCTCCATCCTCGATCTCCATGGAGACATTCTTTAGCACCTCTGTTCTGTCGAAGGTTTTCTTAACATTGCTGATAGTTATCATTTCTTTTCGTTCCAATCTGATTTGATAAGAGCTCTTAGTACACCGAATAATAAATACCTGATGCAAATCCGCAGATAATTTTTTCAGATACAAGGCGGAAGATGGAGTCGATGCGGGCATCGACGACTGATGACAACGCAGTATCTGGAAATAATTATCAAGGATTTGTACTGGTGATTTATTATTCGGTGTACTGTACTACCCCTAAACACGCTTTATTTTACCACAACAGACGCGCACGCGCATTAAAAGGAAAAAGACACTCTGCAAATGGGCAGTGTGTCTTTTCTCTTTGGTAGGATTATTATGTTATGGCTATACGGCTAAATTATTACTGTGCATCAATGAAAGATGTGATAACTGCTCCCTTATATGTGTCGTCGATGTACTTCTGAACCTTATCGGACTGAAGAGCCTTGATAAGAGCCTGTGTCTTCTCTGAAGACTCGTTGCCCTCTTTAACTACAAGGAAGTTAGTTCTCTTTACAGTTGTCTCATCATCGAACTCCTCGATATCAAGTGCAGGATACTCAGCGGGAAGACCTGCCTCAAGAGCATAGTTTCCGTTGATTGTTGCTGCATCAAGATCAGGAAGTGAAAGTGGAAGGTTTGCTGCCTCAAGAGGTGTGATCACGTATCCGTGAGGGTTAGCGTCCTTATCCTTGGTAAGTGTATCCTCTGTGTAGCTGGGATCTGTACCGAAGTCACCCTTTGAAACAAGAAGTCCCTTCTGAACAAGAAGGTCAAGTCCTCTTGCGCCGTTATCAGGATCGTTAGGAATACCGATTGTTGCGCCATCAGGAAGCTCTGAAAGAGCCTTATACTTCTGTGAGTAGATACCCATTGGCTCGATGTGAATGCCGGCTACTGCTGTAAGATGAAGGCCTGCATCTGAGTTCTGCTGGTTCATGTAACCAAGAGTCTGGAAGTAGTTTGCATCAAGCTCTCCCTGCTCAAGTGATGTGTTAGGGAGTACATAATCTGAGAAAACAACTGTCTCAAGTTCCCATCCATCCTCTGCAAGAACTTCTTTTACGATGTTATCAAGGATCTCAGCGTGAGGTACAGGTGTTGCACCAACTGTGATCTTCTTGTCACCTGAATCTGCTGCAGCAGGTGCCTCTGCCTCTGCAGGAGCTTCTGCCTGTGCTTCAGGTGCTGTCTCTGTTGTCTCTGCCTGGGCAGGTGCTGTATCACCGCAACCTGTAAGTGCACCCAGGGCCAGTGTTGTTGCAAGTACAAGGCTTGCTATTACTTTCTTTTTCATAATTTCCCTCCTCTTCCGCTTAAGTAGTTCAGCGGTTATTTACTATGTTCTATACTATACTCCCCGTTTTGCACCCGTGCAATAACAAGGGGATTATAGACTCCGATAAATATTGCTTATATGCCAATCAGGCTTCCCTGTGTCTCTCAAGCTTCTCAACAAAGGTTTTGCCCATGTCGCTGAGCTCCTGACCTTTTCTG
>JAILFT010000187.1 GCA_024697425.1 Butyrivibrio sp.
AGGATTTCGGCGAGCGTATATACATAGACTCCTACGGCAACGAGGATGCCTTCATGTCACATCCTCAGATGTATGCGGGTCTTTTTATCGACATGGTATCCGGGGATATAAACGGTTTTGACATCGTAAGGCTCCTGCTGAAAATGGGCATAGACCAGCCCATTATCATGTGCGTATCCTCCCTCGATTACAGGAAGATGATATCTGACGCCGGCATAGAATCCGACAATCTGTATTTTCTGGATAAGCCCTTGAAGGTTGCGGAGCTTACGGAAATGGTTGAGCTTATCCGCAAGAAGAATTCCGTTACCATCCCTTCTTTGGAGCTTCGAGGGAAAGCCGAGACCATCTATGCTCACGGCGATGAGATAATCTGCTTTAGAAAGCAAAAATCCGAGATTGAAGTATCACTTACCGATAACCGCACCATCGGTATTATCGGAGATCTTTTCAATATCTACGATCAGTGCCGTATTTTTCCTCAGATCTGTCCCGTTTCGGACTATGCTCTTATAAATGTGGATCACGTTTCCAAGACATCCTTCGGCAAAGTCACCATGGACAACGGCCTTGTTATTCCGGTAGCCTTTGCCTACCGAAGCTACATTCAAAAGACCAGGGAGAACCTTGCAAAGGCAAAACAATAGCCCCTCTGGCCACCTTAAGACAATCAAAAACCCCGCCCTGCATCTTTGAAACAGCGAGTAAAACCCGTTATTTCAAAGATGCAAAGCGGGGTATTCTATTTGTATTATTAGTTTCTGATCAGAGTGCTCTTACTGACTCTCCTTCAATCATATGTCCCTCAAGGATCATGATGCCCTGACGGTAGCGCTCACCGCTGATCTTGCGGATAAGATTCATGACAGCGTTGCGTCCCATCTCATAGGTATCAACACCATAGGTGGTTATCTTGATATCGCAAAGTCCCGGGAAGAGGTAATTATCAAAGCCTACCACTGAGATGTCCGCAGGAACACGATATCCCTTCTCTCCAAGTTTCTTGATAAGAACACTGGCTGTAAGGTCATTATTGCACACAAAAGCTGTAGGCATTTCATCCGGGAGCTTAAAAAATCTGTTGCCATCCATAACTCCTGTGGATAAATCCCTGTCTTCTATTATCCAGTCCTTTTTGACAGAAAGGCCATGCTCCATAAGAGATTTGCAATAGCCGAAATATCTGTCGGTAATGCTTCCCGATGCCAGAGGTGTGCCAACAAAGGCGATCTTGCGATGTCCCTGATCAAACAGGTAATTGGTCATGCAATAAGCACCATTGTAGCTGTCGGAAACAACTGCATCCTCATCCCCTGTGTGGTTACAGAAGTCCAGATAAACCATGGGAATTCCGGATTGCTGTTTAATGCTTCGAAGGTAATCGGCATTGAGACTCCCGATGACCATGATTCCCTCTACCTTGCGATCCAGGATAAGCTTGGGGATATTGCCTTCAGTCTCATTCTGCTCTGAGATCACTTCAAGCATGGTGAAACATCCCTTCTCCATAGCTATCTGAGATACCTGCTGATGCATCCTGTTGTAGAAAGTGTTATACTCACTCATGTACTGCTCAGAGATAAGAACACCGATGGTGTAGCTTTTGGCTCCTGCTTCCGCCTTTCTTGATACCGACGGAACATATCCCATCTCGTTGGCAAGGGCGTGTATCTTCTCCCTTACTGCATCGCTCATTCCCTTTTGACCGGAAAGAGCTTTGGAAACGGTAACGGTACTGACACCTGCTCTTTCAGCAATGTCCTTTAACCTTACGCTTTTTGCCATAAAAGTTATTCTCCAATCCTACTAATTTTCACTTCCTGTATGCAGTTTTATATCATTATAGTATAGCAAGTTTCATATGGTTTTCAATGCATAATTATGCGATTTGGTATCTTTATTTCATTTTCTTGTTAATATTGATACAAACTTAATCATAGCTTATAATTAACCATGTTATCAGGGGGAAAAGTATGATTGCTATCAGAATTCGCGGGCAGAAAAACTTCATGGCAAAGCTTCTTACAACAGACCTTTTTGACGGGTATCTTCTGGAAGAAGCCGCCATTGAAACCTTTAACACCTTCACCATAGACGGCAAGATAAACAGGGAGTTTTACGACGGCTACGAAGGCCTTGAAGATGGCGAAAATGCTGCAGATCCCGGCGCAGCATTCTCAACCTGGTCCATGATCCGCCCCATCTGTCTTGACCTGATTAAAGGTAAGCGAACCCCGCTAAGTTTCAAGTTTGTCCTTTTTCTTGATGATAATTCCAAGGAAGAACTCTTCCGGGCAAAAGACATAGATATGCAGCCCGATCAGGTGTCATTTGGCATAATTATTAAGTTTTCTTCGGGAGAGGTTCAGATCACCACAGGGATATCCCATAAGACTTTTACAATGGATAAAACCGCAGAAAAAGCCTGGGATGCGTACATCCCAAGCTTTCTTGATTCAAATGGTATAGATTATGAAATTCTCTGATCAGGCCTGATATTTCTGCAGTATAACAATCAGCTCATCATATTTGGGTTTGATGATGTCATACTTCTCTTTGTAGCCTTCCATGGAGCCGGCCCTTAAAATCTCCGTCAGTTCGCACACAGGTGTAAGGAACCCCTTCAGTGCAAGATTGGAGCCAACGCCCTTAAGAGTATGTACAGCCTTGAAGGCTTCAGCAACATTTCCCTCTGCCAGATATTTGGTAAGATCGTTCATGCTCTGATCGTTGAGAAACTTGAACATAAACTTGGCGATCAGGTCCTCATTACCCATAAATCTGTCCAGGAGCTCGTTCCAGTCAGCACCCCATTCTATAAGTTCAGTCTTTAAACCAACATCCATAAGCCACCCGTCCGTGTGATCACGATATTTCGGAAAAATCCTATATAATGATTGTACATCATTTAAATGATGCCTTCAAACTAATTGCACGTTATTTAGACTTTTTTTACTTATCACATAATTATTCATTCATTGACAGGAGTCTCTGGGCTTGATCTGCCGCTGTAAGAGAATCAATGATCTCATCCAGGTCTCCGTCCATGATCTGGTCTATCTTGTACAGAGTAAGCCCGATCCTGTGATCTGTAACTCTTCCCTGATGGAAATTGTAGGTCCTTATCTTCTCCGACCTGTCTCCGCTTCCCACCTGGCTTCTTCTGAGCTGAGCCTCATCGTTTTGCTGCCTGCTTACTTCCATTTCGTAAAGCTTGGCCCTTAAGACCTTAAGTGCCTTGGCCTTGTTCTGCTGCTGGCTCTTCTCATCCTGGCAGGATATAACGATACCCGTTGGAAGATGCGTAAGTCTTACTGCAGAGTCTGTGGTATTTACGCACTGTCCCCCGTTTCCCGAAGCCCTGAAAACATCAAACTTGCAGTCGTTAAGATCCACTTCCACCTCGACCTCATCAACTTCGGGCATGATAGCTACGGTTATGGCCGATGTATGTATCCTTCCGCCGGATTCAGTGGCGGGAATTCTCTGGACTCTGTGTACACCGCTCTCAAACTTAAGCCTTGAATAAGCTCCGTATCCGTTGATCATAAAGCTCACAGCCTTGATACCGCCGATGCCTATATCCTCCACGCTCATGGTCTCAACCTTCCAGTTCTGCCTCTCGGCATATCTGGTGTAGGCCCTGAACATATCTGCCGCAAAAAGAGCTGCCTCATCACCGCCAACACCCGCTCTGATCTCCACGATAACATTTCTCTCATCGTTGGGGTCCTTGGGAAGAAGCAGAATCTTAAGCTCCTCCTCAAGCTTTGGAAGCTCGTCCCTTGCCCCGGAAAGCTCTTCCTTTAGCATTTCCTTCATAGCGGGATCCGATTCTTCTTCAAGCATTGAAAGAGACTCGTTTATAGTCTCCTTGCATTTCTTATATCTGTTATAGCAATCAACCAGTACCTCAAGACTCTTCTGCTCCTTCATAAGGGCCTTGAACCTGTTCTGGTCCGAGACCACAGAAGGGTCGTTCAGCATCATGGTTATATCTTCATATCTTCTGATTATGTCTTCCAGTCTGTCAAACATCTGAATTTCCTCCGCCCCTTAGTAAAAGCAGGCCTTTATAACTCTGTCATTGCCGGAGAAGTCCTTGATGACCTCTATGCCATGGTAGCACCCTTTCTCCTCAAGAATTCCGGTCACGGCTTCCGCCTGGTCATATCCTATCTCCATGATAAGATACCCGCTGGAATACAGGTATGAGGGCGCCTTATCGGCTATCCTTCTGTAAAAGACAAGTCCGTCCTCACTTCCGTCAAGGGCAAGCCTTGGCTCGAAGTCCTTCACCTCAGGCTCCAGAGTTCCTATAACGTCGCTTCTTATGTAAGGAGGATTTGATACGATAAGATCAAATTTCTCATTACAATCCTCCGGAAAAAGATCCGTCTTTAAAAAGTTTACTCTGTCACTAAGTCCCAGTTTATCCGCATTTTCTTTTGCCACAGAAAGTGCTGCCTCGCTGATATCGGTGCAGAGGGCCTTAGTTTCATTGGTAAACTTAAGGATGCTAAGACCAATGCAGCCTGAACCGGTGCAAAGATCCATAACCTTCATGCCATCCTCGCAGTGCCTGAGGGCCTCCTCCACAAGAAATTCACTGTCCTGCTCGGGAATAAGCACATCCCCCGTCACCTTGAAGCTAAGTCCCATGAAGTCCCAGGTTCCAAGGATGTAGGCCACTGGCTCACGGGCACTTCGGCGCTTGATGGCGCTTTCATAGCTCTCTGCCTCCGTATCTGTCAGTTCCCGCTCCGGATGGGTCAAAAGTGCGCTGTGATCCGTGCCGCATACATATTCCAAAAGGAGCCGGGCATCAAGCTTAGCTTCGCAGATCCAGGCTCTTGTAAGTTCTTCTGTACCATTTATATAAGCGTCTTTGTAATTCATTCTTCCTCTTCAAACTCATATCCGAAGGAATCCTTAAGGAACTCCTTCCAGTCAAATACAGATTCTACAGACTTTATGGCAACTTCTATCATATCATCGTCAGGCTCTTTGGTGGTAAGTCTCTGAAGCCAAAGTCCCGGAGCTGAAATGATCTTTACCAGGAAGAAATCGGTCTTGCCTGCAAGTCTTATAAGCTCATAGGAGATCCCGGCGATAACGGGCACCAGAAGGAGTCTTAAGACGATCCTCAGTGCGTAGGAATCAACTCTTATAAAGAAGAACAGAATGATACTGATAAGCATTACGAAAAGGATAAAGCTGCTTCCGCATCTCTTGTGAAGCCTTGAGCTTCTGCGAACGTTCTTAACAGTAAGGGGTCTTCCTCTCTCGATGCAGTTGATGCATTTGTGCTCGGCACCGTGATACTGGAAAAGCCTTCTGATATCCTTCATAAGAGATATAAGAAGGATATAGAGGATAAATATCACAATCCTCAGAACGCCCTCGATAATAGCTATAAGGGACTCGTTCCTGACATATTTGCCGATTACCTCTGAAAGAGCATAGGGAGCTACCATGAAAATAGCTATGGCAAATGCAAAAGAAATGATGGTGGTAAGGACCATAAGGAAAGTATCCTCATGTCCCTGTGACACCTGATCTATGCCCTCATCAAGCTTAGTGGGCTTCTCCTTGGTCTCCTCATAAAAAGATGATGAATAATTAAGGGATTTAAGTCCCAGAATAAGCGAATCCAAAAATACGAATACTCCTCTGATAAAGGGAATATTCTTGAGCTTACTGCCATAGGCCGGTCCGTGGTACTCGTCAACTTCAACCGCTATCTCCCCGTCCGGCTTTCTTACAGCCACAGCGTACATGTCCTTGTTCTTCATCATTACTCCCTCAAGAACGGCCTGTCCGCCGATTCCGGAGTAATGTCTGATCCTGCGCTTTCTCCTCATACTTCTCTCCATGTTACGAAAAAAAGGCCGAGGCCTTAGCCTCAACCTCTCATCTTCATCAAATATTAAATCTGATACGATATTACTTGTTGTCCATTCCGTACTTCTTGTTGAACTTATCAATACGTCCACGAGC
>JAILFT010000214.1 GCA_024697425.1 Butyrivibrio sp.
GGGCGGCGAGAAGGACGGTATTCAAAGAGTTTTCTCGGGGCTTTTAAGGAGCGAACAGAAGGGCAGAATTGCCAACTTCGGTCTTAGGAAAAAGAAACTTCAGGAAGTCTGGAAGTCATTGCAACCGGATGTTATTCTTAGCTTTATGGGCAAAAACAACATTATGGCTCTGTCAACAGCTACCAGGGATGGTTTCAAGGTGGTTGTCTCGGTGAGGGCTGATCCCGATATGGAGTATTCCACAGCGGCTTTAAAGAGCGCCATGCTGGCTAACTTTGGCAAGGCAGCGGGAATCGTGGTTCAGTCCAACGGCGCCAAGGAGAAATTCCCCGCTTTCATACAGAAGAAATGCACCATACTTCCCAATCCCATGGACCCTTCCTTTATCAGGAACCGTGGAGCGGGAGTGCGTGAGAAGAAGATAGTGATGGTGGCAAGGCTTCATGAGAACAAGAACCAGGCCATGGTGATGGAGGCCTTTAAGGATGCCACGGCAGACAGATTCGGTGACTATGTGCTGGAATTTTACGGCGATGGCCCCGACAGGCTTAAGCTCCAGCGCCACGCTGTTGAACTTGGGATAGACAAAAGAGTCATCTTCAAGGGGAACGTTAAGCATGTTGCTGAGCACATCGAGAAGGCACGGCTCTTTATCCTGGCTTCAAATCACGAGGGCATGCCCAACTCCCTTATCGAGGCCATGTCTTTAGGCATTGCCTGTATTTCGACGGACTGCCCCTGCGGTGGCCCAAGAGACCTTATTAAGGACGGGCTTAACGGGCTTCTTGTGCCGGTTGGGGATAAGAAGGCGCTTACAGAGGCCATTGTGAAGGTTCTGGAGAATGAGACCTTTGCAGATAACCTTGGGAAGGCAGCCACAGGAGTGCAGAGGACCTTTGCACCGGATGTGGCCAACGGAGCCTGGAAGAAGTATATAGACTCGATTATTGGTGTGAAATAGTTAAGAGAGAATACTTTGAAAACGGCCGAGAGAATTTGATCATTATACGTATATGTGAGTGGATAAACAGAGCGATCTATCGGCGAGAACGGAGATGCGATGAAAGAGTTGGAATACCCCTTTGACGGGAATTACATAATGAAAAAAGGAAAGAGCCTGAAGAAGGCTCTTTTAGCTGATGGAACACAGAGGATTCATAAGAAGATTGCGGTTCTTGGTGGTTCCACTACCCACGATATCATCAGGATACTGGAGCTGTTTCTTTTAAATTACGGCATAGAGCCTGAGTTTTATGAGTCTGAGTATGGTCAGTACTGGCAGGATGCCATGTTTCCCGGGGAGGAACTTGGCTCTTTTGCCCCGGATGTGATCTATATACACACATCCAACAGAAATATCACGGATTATCCTCAGATGGGGGATACCGCTGAGGACGTGAATGCCAGGCTGGACAAGACCTTTGATCATTTCGAGGCTATGTGGAAGAAACTTCATGAGCTCTACCACTGCCCGATAATCCAGAACAACTTTGAGGCACCTTTCTACAGGCTTATGGGAAATCGCGACGGAGTGGATGTCCATGGACGGTTGAGGTTCGTAAACAGACTTAACGAGATGTTTGCTGATTATGCGGCTTCTTCCGAGGCTGAGGGTGTAAGCTTTTATATCAACGATATCAATTATCTGGCTGCTACGTATGGGCTTGATCAGTGGGCTGATCCGCTGGCTTGGCACATGTACAAGTATGCCCTTTGCATTCCTGCAATACCTTCCCTTAGCTTCAATGTGGCTAATATCATCAAGTCCATCTACGGCAAGAACAAGAAGGGACTGGTGCTGGACCTTGATAACACCCTGTGGGGCGGCGTTGTGGGCGATGACGGAGTTGACGGCATCGAGATCGGTCAGGAGACCAATCTTGGCCAGGTTTACGCTGAGTTCCAGAATTATGTGAAGATGCAGAAGGATCTTGGGGTGGTGCTGGCTGTGGATTCCAAGAATGACAGAGAGAATGCCATTGCTGGCCTTGAACATCCCGACGGAGCCCTGAAGCCCGATGATTTCGTTTCTATCAAGGCAAACTGGGAACCCAAGAGCGAGAACTTCAAGTCTATCGCGTCGGAGCTGACTCTTTTGCCCGAGTCATTGGTATTTGTGGATGACAATCCGGCAGAGCGCGAGATCGTGACAGCGCAGCTTCCCGGCGTATCTGCTCCGGCCATTGACAGCCCTGAGCACTATATAAGATACATTGACCACAGCGGATTCTTTGAGGTGACAAGTCTGTCAGAAGATGACAGGAAGCGCAATGAGATGTACATGGCAAACCGCCAGAGAGCAGAGCTTCAGGAGAGCTTTGGCGACTACGGCGAGTACCTGACTTCACTGGAGATGGAGGCGGAGATAAAGCCCTTCGAGAAGATGTACATGCCCAGGATTGCGCAGCTCACCAACAAGAGTAACCAGTTCAACTTGACTACCCGCCGCTATTCCCAGGATGATATCGAGAAGGCTGCGGAGGATGTGGACAACATCACTCTTTACGGGCGTCTTAAGGACAAGTTCGGTGATAACGGTATAGTTTCCCTGGCCATCGGCAATGTGCGGGGCGAGCTTCGTGATGAGCTCCACATTGTGCTGTGGCTTATGAGCTGCAGAGTACTTAAGCGTGACATGGAGTTTGCCATGATGGACGAGCTGGTTAAGGCCGCCCTTGACCGGGGCATCAGCACCATCTACGGCTACTATTATCCCACTGCCAAGAACAGGATGGTGAAGGACTTCTACCTGCTCCAGGGATTCGAGAAGGCGTCCGAGGACGCCGACGGTAACATGACTTTTAAG
>JAILFT010000216.1 GCA_024697425.1 Butyrivibrio sp.
TTGCGGATTTTAAATCAGTTGTGACTAAGGAGCTGTAAGTAAAGCTCAGTTAACAGGAAGTGCGCGGGAGATTCATTATATGTGCCAATATGATAAAGAAGATCTTCTGGAAGCGGTACGGACCGGGAATCTTAACAAGGTAAAAGAAATATTGATAAACGATCCTTCTTTGGCATGCAAAGAGGCGCTTTTTGAGTCTGCCGTGGAGGGATATTTTGACATACTTAAGTATCTGGTGGAGTACTCCAGAGTCAGTCTCAATGAGTATGATGAGCGGCACAGGCATGTGCTTTTCTACGGGGCCATGTCAGGAAATCCTGAGGTCTTTGAATACCTTACAGATAAGTGCGGGATGGACCCGTTGGAGGGTGACACAGACCTTGTGACCTCCTGGGACATAGTACATGAAATGCTTCTTAAATCTGATGCTGTATCAGATGAAAAGCTCAGCGGCGCAAGGAAGATTGAGGCATATCTGGATAAGAGATCCGGCCATAAGTACGAGGATTATTACAGAAATCCCATAAGAAGAGGATTTTTTCCGGATCCATCCATCTGCAGAGTTGGAAGCGATTACTACATGGTGAATTCTTCCTTTATCTTTTTTCCCTGTATTCCCATTTCCCATTCAAGGGACCTTATCCACTGGGAGATAATAGGCCATGCCATAACCGACCCCAAATGGGCGAGACTTGATGAACTGGAGGGAGGCCGAGGCTACTGGGCACCCGATATTTCTTTTTACGAGGGAAGGTTCTATATTACGGCAACCTACAGACTTAACGATGTGCCGCCCACCTACAGAAGGCAGATCGTCGTGTCTTCGGATAAGCCCCAGGGACCTTATTCGGAGCCGGTTTTCATTGACGAGGACGGAATAGATCCCAGCATTTTCAACGATGATGACGGCAGAAGATATATGCTTCTTAATCGCGGAGCAAGGATCTTTGAACTGGACAAAACAGGAACCCAAAAGATTTCCGATGCAAGGCTTCTGTTCTATGGTGACCATAAAAGAGCTCCCGAAGGACCGCATCTTTATAAGAAAGACGGCTACTATTATCTTCTTGAGGCTGAGGGCGGAACCGGCCCCGGACACAGAGTTACGGTGTCAAGATCAAGACAGCTTTTTGGAAACTATGAGCCGTGTCCCTACAACCCGATAATGCGACAGCAGGATGAAGGCGCGGCTATCCAGCGCTGCGGCCATGGAGACCTTGTTGATACTCCCGATGGCAGATGGTATATGGTTTATCTGTGCGGAAGAATGATTGACGGAAGCTACAGCATTCTTGGAAGAGAGACGGCACTGGATCCCGTGACCTGGACCCCGGACGGATGGCCCATTGTAAATAATCTTAAAGGTCCCTCCGCAATGCAGGTAAAGCCTTTTTCAGGTAATGCAGAAATCGGAGAAGGTGATGCAAATCCCATATCCCCCTGCGGACTTCCTTTGGAGTACATGACCACCAGGAGCTTTGAAAAGGGTGATATATCTTTCCTTACCGGAGATACACTAAAGCAAACAGGCCGCTCCTTTATAATAAAAGGTAGCAGATACCCGCTTTCAGGCACAGGTTGCAGAAACCTTGTGCTAAGGCGCCAGACAGCCTTTTCCTTTGACTATGAAGTAACTCTCATTGCCCCAAAGTTTGCAAGTCCGGGCCAGAGTGCAGGGATCACAGGATACTATGATGAGAACACCTTCTTTGAATTCGGCATAATGTTTAAAGAGGGCAAAAGATACATCTATTGCAATGAACATATTGGGGAAGAGGACAGGATTACAATTTCTCCGGATCCCCTTCCTGAGGGACCTGGCAGCGTCACCCTAAAGATGGAGACGGACGGGCTTAGGCGCATACTGAAATATGATGTGCCTGCGCCGTCTTTACATACCGGACCGGGGAATGATGAATCGGAAACCGGCAAAGAGGATGCAATATCCGTAAATTCAGAGAATGAGTTCCTTACCCTGGATAACGTTTACTACCTCTGTGATGAGGGTCTTTCAAAGGGGAAACGCTTTACGGGAGCTTTGGTTGGAATGTATGCCTTTGCAGGAGAAGACAGTGATTTTGCCGCGGTATTTATGGATGATATTTACACCGAAAGATGATAGACAGTAACAGACAGTAGGAAACAATATGACAAAAGAAAACGATATTTATCTTGAAAGCTTTGAAAAACATCCCGGGAATCCGCTCATGACACTTCTTGGATTCTATAAGGGACTATATCACAACTTTTTTTGGTCCACTGTGTTTTATATAGTAAAGCACAGCCCGGTCTGGATTCTGCCTATAGTCACAGCCAATATCATCAACAACGTGACCGGCAGAAAACCTGATGTTCTGCAGATAATATTTTTCAACGTGGGACTTATGGTGCTTCTTCTTTTGCTTAACATCCCCATGAACTATCTGCATATAAGGTTTCGGAGCAAAGCAGTGAGGAAGGTTGAAGCGGGGCTTCGAAGTTCACTGGTCCATAAGATCCAGGTCATGTCCATTCCCTATCAGAAGGACATGCTCTCGGGAAGACTTCAGTCCAAGATCATAAGGGATGTCGAGGCGGTAGAGACTTTGTCGGATCAGCTTTTTGTATCACTGATCAACATAGCTATCAACATCACCGTGGCTCTTTTTGTGACGGTTTCCAAGAGCATCGTGGTATTTATATTCTTCCTTCTTATGGTACCGCTGGCAGCCGTTTTAGTGGTGGGCTTTAGAAAGCCCATAAAGAAGCACAACCAGAAGTTTCGTAAAGAGATGGAGGAGACCTCCGCCAAAGTCATGGAGATGGTACAGCTGGTGCCGGTTACAAGAGCCCACGGCCTTGAGCAGGAGGAGATCATGAGAATGGATACTCAGGTGGATCTCATCGCACAAGCGGGCTACAGCCTTGATATCATTCAGGGTAACTTTGGCGCGGTGAGCTGGGCCTTTTTCCAGATTTTCCAGGTAATGTGCCTTGCCTTCACCTCGGTACTTGCCGTAAAAGGCTCCGTACAGGTGGGAGATGTGGTTCTCTACCAGAGCTATTTCACAACCATAGTGGGACAGGTATCATCTCTTTTGACCCTTCTTCCTGTGATATCCAAGGGCCTTGAGTCGGTGACCAGCATAGGTGAAGTGCTTCAGTTTGAGCACGTGGAGGATACCTCCAACAAGGAGGACATCGGCGTCATTACAGGAGCTTACAGCTTTGAACATGTTGGTTATTCCTATCCCGACAGCGAAAGAGACATCTTAAGGGATCTGACCTTCGAGGTTAAGAGCGGAGAGACGATAGCTTTCGTTGGAGAATCAGGAGCAGGCAAATCCACCATAATGAACCTTCTTGTGGGCTTTGGATTCCCGGGAACCGGCAGTCTTAAGATAGACGGCAAGGACATTACGAAGATCAATCTTAGCAGTTATCGTAAGCAGCTTGCGGTAGTTCCTCAGAACACCATACTTTTCTCGGGAACAATACGGGAGAACATTCTCTACGGAACCACCGGGATCAGCGAAGAAAAGCTACTTGAGGTCATTGAGGAAGCGGGGCTTAATTCCGTCATAGACAAACTTCCCAAGGGGCTTGATACCATGGTGGGTGAGCACGGGGACAAGCTCTCCGGCGGCCAGAAGCAGAGGATTTCCATCGCCAGAGCTCTCATAAGAGATCCCAAGGTCATCATTCTGGATGAAGCAACCTCGGCCCTGGATTCCATCTCGGAAAAAGAGGTATCGGCGGCCTTGGGCAGCATCTCAAATAACTGCACCACATTTATTGTTGCCCACAGACTTGCTACAATAAAGGAAGCTGACAGGATCATTGTGATCAATGACGGAACCATCGCAGAGAGCGGAAGCTTCGACGAACTTATGAACAAAAAAGGACTATTCTACGAAATGGAGATAACGGTATGATACAGCTGGGTATAAGATTTCACGACACAAAAGAACTTCCTTTTGAAGAGAGACTTAAGGAGATAAAGGGGCAGGGCTTTGACTGTGTTCATATAGCACTTTCCAAGGTCCCGGGATTTACCGCTGACCCTGCAGCCCTCACACCGGGATACGCCATGTATCTTAGAAACGCCTTCAGAAAGGCTGACCTTGATGTGGCGGTTCTTGGCTGTTACCTCAATCTGGCAAATCCAAATTCAGAAAAGCTTTTGCAGATTCAGGACAAGTATTATGCGCACCTTCGCTTTGCCCAGGTTCTTGGCTGCGGCATGGTGGGAACGGAGACCGGAGCTCCCAACGAGACCTACTCCTACGACAAGGAGGCCTGCCATTCAAAGGAGGCGCTGGAGACCTTTATAAGCAACCTTCGCCCGGTGGTTGAATGCGCTGAGAAGATGGGGGTTATTTTCGCCATAGAGCCTGTGTACCGCCACATTGTCTATGACGCCAAAAGGGCCAGGCAGGTCCTGGACAGGATCGAATCACCGAATCTTCAGATCATCTTTGATCCGGTGAACCTTATCTGGACAGACAACTATGACCGAAGAAACGAGGTCATTGACGAAGCAATTGATATTCTGGGAAAAGACATAGCGATGATACACCTCAAGGATTGCGTTCCCGACGGTGACACCATAAAGAGCGTGGGCTGCGGCTTCGGAGAGATGGATTATACCAATATCGTCAAATTTGCTCTTGAAAAGAAGCCCTTCATCCATGCAACTTTGGAGAACACCAAACCTGATACCGCAATCCGGTCAAGGCAGTGCATCGAAAAAGTTATAGAAGAGGTATCACTTTTTTAAATGCTCTATCTGATTAAGCACCACCTCAGGGATCTCTATATCTTCTTTTCGAAGCTTGTTCACCAGATTTACAAGGGGCTTAGCCTGATTGCCGATGCGGGCATTGTAGTGGTTGATAAGCTCTGTGTACTGAGGGTTGTCCCCAATCTTTTCCCGAAGGTCCTTGGAGAAAGGGCAGAAGGTAAACAGGATCTCCCTGGCCACCTTATTAAGCCTTGGTGAGCTGTTGGCCTCAAATTTGATATAAGCAAGATAATCGGCTATAAACACGTTCTTGTAGTTGTTGCTGAACTTCTTAAGGTCAGTGCGCAGCTTCTCTTTGTTCTCCGAGGAAAGCGCAGAATTCTTTTTGAAGAACTGAAGATAGTCGCAGTACATGGAAGTAAGGGAAGGGTCGGTGACATCGTTCCAGTGAACACCCTGTTCCGTCTTGCACATCTCCCATCTGAATTCGCCAAAGAGCCTTATCATGCACTCCTCGGTATTTTCTGTGTTGAAGATTGAGACCAGCATACGGGCTTTGGTGCGCCTGTTCTTACCATCAATTTCCTGCCACAAAGAAGCACGGCTTCCCACATTGGGGAGCAGTATCATATAGGGAGTTATATCGTCCGAGTAAAAGAGCTGTGTGATTCCAATCTCTGTATTGGAATAAACAGCCTGTCTGCAGAATACGCTGTAATCAATGCTCCTTATCATATCGTAGTAGCCGTTAACCTTTGGAGCAGTAAGATATGCCATATCAAGAGGGCGCAGCACGTTCTGCTGATCGAATACGGGCACAAAGGAAGACACTCTGCCGAAGGTCATTCTGTTTCCCAGGGCAAAGAGATTTCGTATCTCAAAATCAAGACGGCTCTTTTGATGGTTCATCATGGCTTCCACCTGGGCGTCATTGATATTGCCGTTCATTTTCTGGTCCCTGAGATATGCGGGCCAGTCCTGATCGAACTCATTCTTGGAAGGATCCACTTCCAGGTTATA
>JAILFT010000219.1 GCA_024697425.1 Butyrivibrio sp.
TACAGAATAGAAACTATCAACATGGATGAGGGTATACCTCTTAGCGGCTATATGAGTACGGTCACACAGCTTATGGAGTATAAGCTTGGGATAAAAAGGGGTTACACTGCAGAGGAATTGCAGGCAGCCATAAATAAATCTAATGATCTGGATGCAAAAAGGTTAGTTGTATGCCTTGCCATGCTCTGTGACATACCCGTACCTGAAATATATGATAAAAATCGGGACAACATGTACTGCTTATACGGAAAAGATGAATTCATGGAAGCGGTAGATATACTTAACAGCATATATGACATCATGTTTCGGACAGTGCCAGCACTATCATTCAGATACAAAAAGTTCAAGTTAAAAGATACAGAGATTGCATATGAAGACTTGTATCAGATAGTGATAACTAAAGAAACATATGAAAAGCATAAGAATGACAGCGAGTATAAAATACTGCCTTAATTCGTATATGACGTAACCTCAAATGACACAGAAAGGACTCCTTATGATTTTAAAATACTATTATCCTGAAATACCATCTAATGTAAGAATAAGGTCTGAGAAACTGTGCATTGACCAATCATTCACACCTAGCGCTTCACAAACCCCCATTTCAATACAGGAATTATGTGAGCTTTCCCACAATGAAAGTATCGATATGGTGCGGGCATATATTCCAGAAGATGCTGAGGCTTTCTATGTAGATTATAACACGCAGGAAAAGGTAAAAGTTGTTGGATGGGTTGACATGAGCGTTTTTGATAAGGCTGAGCCATATCACTAATAAAACGAAAACAGTTTACCAACCCATTTTCAAACTAACACCTAAAATCATAGTCAACTGCGCCGAATTATAGTGAATTATAACAACGTGCGAGAAAACCCCTTCCGACATAGTCGGTTGTGGGATGAATCGTACTAGCTTTTCTTTTTGTATTTCCCCGTCTTAATGTATTTGCGTTTGTGTTCTTCTGTTCGTTGATCTTCAATGTATTTCTTAACAGTATCAAGCGAAACACTTCCGGTAGTGGCACAAAAGTAACTTGCGCTCCAGAAGGGTGAATCTCCCCAGAGGTATTTCTCTACGTGCCTTCATCCAAGCAGAACATGTGTTTACCTATTTCTGAAATCCGTGCTATACTATTTGCTATATTTGCTATAGAATACTATAAAGGAATTTACAACCGTGTACAGAACAAGGCAATACAGGATAAGCAAAAACCACATACTCTACGACTATTGCAGGGATATATGCAGATCATCAGCCATCCTGTACAACAGGGCAAATTTCATCTTAAGGCAGTATTCGTCTGCAGTAGATTTAATGGCTATGTTCAAGCCTCTTTTCCCAAATCAGATGATGGTTTACAGGCTCGTAAGGGATAATCTTTTGGGGACTAAATATCTTGGTGACAGCAAGTGGCTCTCATATAATGCCCTTGATCATCTGCTAAAGGTTACAAGGGATAAGGCATACTATGCCCTTCCGTCACAGGCTAATCAGCAGATATTGAAACTCCTTCTCATGGACTATAAGTCTTTCTTTGAAGCTGTAAAAGTATATGGCAGGAATCCTGGGGCATTTACTGGTCGCCCAAAGATGCCGGGATATATGTCACAGGGCTCATTCAAGACATCTGTCCTTACGAACCAGATATGCAGGATTAAGGATGGGTATCTTAAGTTTCCCGGTACCAGGGAGAAGCTGTCTCTTGGCCAGCTCTCGGAAGAAGTGTGCCTTAAGGAAGTACGCATAAAGCCCGGCGGAAACAGTTTTGTCCTGGATGTGGTCCTTTCGGTTCCTGACAAGGGGATAATCCCTATGGTCGATAAGGATATCCTCTATGGCCTTTCGGACGTATCAGATCTGAAGGGCTTGAGAGTAATGGCTATCGATCCTGGAACAGACAACATAGCTGCTGTAGCAAACACTTTTGGTGCAAGGCCATTTGTGATAAAGGGAGGTGTGATCAAGTCAATCAACCAGCTTTTCAACAAAGAGATGAAAAGACTCTCTTCCTGTGCCATGACATGCAACAACAGGTACAGGACAAGAAAGATGAATGCTCTTACTGAAAAGAGGAACAGAAGGATAAAGGATCAGTTCCATAAGGTAAGCAGACAGCTTGCAGACTATGCAAGGGATAACCATGTCGATGCTGTTGTGATGGGTCATAATACATACCAGAAACAGGAAATAGGTATAGGACATGTCAATAACCAGAACTTTGTGCAGATACCAATGCTGATATTTGCAGACATGCTCAGATACAAATTGGCTGAATATGGTATAAGGTTTGTCCTTACAGAAGAAAGCTACACATCAAAGGCAGACTTTCTTGCAAAAGACTATATCCCTGTGTATAAAAAGAATGCGAAAGAGAACTTCGCTTTTTCAGGCAAGAGGATACAGAGAGGACTTTACAGGCACTACGATGGTACAATAACAAATGCAGACATAAATGGAGCTGCAAATATCTTAAGGAAAGTATTCCCAAAGGTAAACCAATGGGATAGGGGCATAGTGGACATGCCCTGTTCTGCAGGCTGCATAGAGCATCCTGCAGGTTCATGCCGCTCTGCGGCATAACAGAAACCCTTTCCGACGTGGAGCCGGTGAGGGTAGTTCATGGCATGGGCTTGTTGGGTGCGTTGAAGCTCTCAATGGATGCAGCCTTCAGAAAGCTGTCAAAAGCCCCTTTATTGTCTACGTGTACCACATAGTTTCTGGGTCCCGTAAGCTCAAGGATCATCTTGTTTTTATTGATCTCGTTAACGGTAAACACCCAGGTCTCACCGTGGCAGTCAAATTCAAATCTCACAGTCTCAGGATTGCTGTTCTTAGCCGGAGACAGGTTTCCGTGCATCTTCTCAACAACTGAATAAAGCGCTCTCCAGTTATCAGCGTTGACCCTCACTCTTCCGTCGGGTCCGTCCGCAACACACACATCCGATTCAATGCAAAGCACAAACAGATCCGTCTTAAAGTGTCTTAGTCTGTTGGATTCCAGGGCCACCAGAACCAGTAGTCCCACACTGAAAATAACAAAAGCAGATATAAGGTAAACCCATATCCATTTTCTTCGCTCATCAAGTTTCTGTAACATACATTTAAGTCCTCCCATATGATGCTTACCACATGATACTATAGTGAGCCAAGTAATATCAAGCCTTTATAGGTTCTTGTATTTGTTCGCAAAATCAAGGGCTGTCGCACAAGCGACAGCCCCTTTTTTTGCGGAACTTTTTATTTTGTCTTTCAGGTCTCAGCCGCCCAGTATACTGCTGAGGAACTTCTTCAGGTTAAAGGTTGTGATGCTGAAAGTCGTACTCTTACTTCCGACAAATGCCTTTCCATCCTCACCGGGTATATTGGTTCCCTCTATAACGATTATGGCCTTTCCCTTGTTGATGTTGTTGAGATAGTTGATCTTATAATCTTGTTTATCCAGAGCCACGTAGGCATTTCCTATCTTGTATTCAACAACCACTTCTCCATAGGGCTTTCCGTCAGTAGGGTCTATTTGTGTCACTTCCCTCTCCATTCCGTTATAAGGAATGCCTGAGAATTTCTGATACTTCCCGGTTGTTTCATTAAGTTTTCCGCGTATGGTGATCCTTGCCTTACTCAGGTCATAGACTTCATTTGCCTTCTGCCTGATAACTCTGTAGGTTTTGATGATCGTTCCAGAATAGTTGCCCTTTCCGGGATCCGAACCCTTTGCCCTGATATGCGCTTCAACTATAACCTCATCCTTACCATCCGGAATAGTGATCTTATTCTTTGAAGTTATTGGCGTATCTTCTCCCACCAGGTAATACGTGGTGGTGTAGTTTGATGCAGCGAGCGTACTGCCGTTCAGCGTGACAACAGGTTTTGAATAGTAAGTTCCGGCTTTTCCTGTGTAAGCCACATTTGGAACGCAAACAACAACTCCGTTTGCCTCTGCTCCGCTTTCATCAGATATCGGTTTAGGAACTATTGTGAACACATTCAACTTGGATGTACTGGTATTCTTAATTGCCGGTGTTCCCTTGTAGTTTCCAAGGAATGTTATTGAATACTGTGCAGGTTTGCCTGCTTTGCTGACGGCTTTGTTATTGGTATAGGTTACTTTGTAGTCCTTTCCTTCAGCAAGCTGATGTTCCCGAACACCATCGGCATTATTGTAAAAGACACGAATATCTTCTCCTATGGTTACACCACCCTGTCTAAAGTCATATCCATTTTCTTTTATCTTTTCACGATCTACCTCTATACTTCCGTTACCATTAGCTGACTTTACAACAAGAGGCTTGATGGTTATGGACTTTGCCACGCTTCCGGTATACTCTCCCTGGCCCACAATGGTTATGGACTTCTTTCCTGCATTGATCACATCCGCAGGGAATGTGATAAGATAATTCTCTCCGGGAGAAAGAGCTGTCTCAGCACTCTTTATCTTATCATTAGAGTCATATACCTTGATTCGTTGTGCAATTGTATCACGCATCGCTTGCTCGTCTTTATTCTCAGCAGCATAAGGATCAAAGTACACAGGCTTACTGGTATCAACAACAACCGTAAACTTCTTCAGTTGCTTCTTATCCTCAACGACACTGACAGGTATTGTCAACGAATCCTTGAAGTTTCCTTTTCCTTCCACAAGAAGCTTTTTACCATCCTCCTCCGTGATCACGCGGACGGTATAATCCTTTGAAGCCAGTTTGTAAGATCCATAGGTGATAACAGGTGCAGGTATCTTCTGTCCTGCTGCGATGTAGATGGGACTGTGCTTAATTGGCAGAGTTCCTTCTTCGCTTTCTTCAAGGCTCTTTGGCCGAATTGTAAATGTAAGCACCTTGGAATCTGAAAGATTTCCCTTGCCCTTTATGGTAACTTTTCCACCTGCTTTAACCGCTCCGGCCTTATCACGCGAAACATTTAGGTTCCCTGAGTATGTGACTGTGTAGTCAACCCCCGGAGTCAGCGTTTTGCCATTGTTTCGCACCTCAATCTCAGGCATGATCTTTGTTCCCGTATATGTGAACTCAGACGTGCCATCCTTAAACCCAATAACGATTCCCTCCTCTATATCTGTTGAAACAGTGACAACAAGCCTGAAATCATTATAGTTGTTACCACCGTTGACAGGAATAACAATCTCAGCCTGTGCGCCTTTTGTTTTCGCAGTGGTATCATATTTCAATATCGATTCATCAAGAGAGATCGACTCTTTTACGATAAGACCCGGAACATCTCCCTCAACGAGGATTTCTGTCGAACTATATACTGCTCCGGCAGGAAGTTCCGGCAGCACCAGCTTATTCTCTTTCACTGCACTGTTAGCTGGTATTGTATCAGTAATCGTCAGATCATTCTTATTGGCCTTTGAGATGGTGAAATCAGCTGTTCCGGTGCCCGGGTAGTAATATGCTGTCCCGGCAACTCTTGCTCTGACAGTATAGTCTCCTGCTTCTGTCGGAACTTCCTGAGTATAAGTGGAATCGTCAGCATCCTTCACTTTATATGTAAACGTCACAGCACCATCACCGGGATTGCTCTCCTGCGTGACATAAGGCTGATTTGGCTCTTCGCCATAAACCCATCCTTCAATCTCAACCACAGGATCAATGCTCTGAGCCCAGAACGCTTTAAGCTCTATGTCCTCGGTTACGGGTGATTCAAAATCATATCGTCCGCCATCAAGCATCCAGCCATCAAAAATGTAATCTTCCAACACAGGATCTTCCGGCTTAACAGCAAGTTCTCCATCATTGACTGTCTGAGGGCTCACCGCGCTACCGCCATTTGAGTCGAAGGAGACAGTGTATTGCGGAGCATAGTGATACTCAATCATGCTGAATTGGATTCTGTCATAGAACGACGGATCTCCTGTAGCAAGCTTTATACGATCTATCTTTGATGTATCTGCAGGCAATCCCATCGCAATCGGATATCCGCTCACTATAACATCGCACGTATTGTTTGATGGATGGAATTTCAGCACGATATGCCTGAAGCTTTCACGATCCAGGTATTCAGTGATCTTGTTTTCTTCCGATACAGTACCATAGTACAGGTTGCTTCCGGAAATCCATATACCAAAGTCTGACCCTTCAGTATCCGACAGGCTTAGAAGAAGCTCATCTCCTTCCTGTACACTGACGCCGGCCTCAAGAACCCACTCTCTGTTTTTGTCAACCAGCCCCGAAATGTCAACGCACTGCTCACTCACAGAACCATGACTGGTCTCCAGCTGCAGAACTTTTTTCAAAGCATTGTGCCGATCAATTACCTTCTGATTCTCATCTCCGTTTCCATTTCTCACCTGGCGGAGTGGCGATAATGGCTCACCGGCTGCATTGACATATGTTCCATCTTCATATGCTTCAAAATCATCGTAATAATATACATCATACGGAATTGCTATGGTATGAACATTGCTTAGTTTTCCGCCTCTGTCAACAACAATATGTACATATTTTGCACCTGCGGAAAGGCCATTTAATGAAGCAATAGTGGTAGTTCCGCTCGCAGCACGTCCAACACCGGTTCGATTTGCTATTATCTCCTCTTTGGAAGGAGCCTCTTCGCTGTCATTTACAATATAATAGTATGTACCTGCGGCGCTGGAATGGAATTTCACAGATGCCGTGGTTTCATCAGTTCGCCATACACTGGCACCCTCAATTGCAGCTTCTGTCAAAGTGCCATAGTAAGCAGAAGCGCCAATTACACCTCCAAGCCTGCTTCCACCTTCACAGTAGGAGGTAACAGCATAGTCTTCAAGGTCATCTACTGATGATCCTGTCAAAAGAGCTATCCCATCATCAGAATCGTATCCCATTCTGATATCATTGATATCATCATAATCAAAATAAGTCGATACTCCGCCAAAAACAGCATCACTTGAGGAGCGGATCTGAATATAATAGTCATGCTTTCCGGAGGTTTTTTCTGGACAATTTTCAGGATGATAATAATCATTGCTCTGGTCACTTGCCCCGACCCTTATCGATGAATAGTCGTAATAAACCGCCGTTTTGGTTGCTGGAACAGCTGCGCAGAGGTCATCCAATGTATTGGACGTTCCGCCAAGTGCCCCATATATACAGCTATACAGTCTAGCCTCACTGCCGGAGTACATATGACTGATGTCACGTCTGCTATCGCCATTTGCCACATAATTATCAGCTATAATACAGTTAACTGCATCCAGACTATCTCCGGAATTCCATAGTCTTATCGCGCCATCTCTTTCACTGTTGGAGGTAGAAAGATTACCCATGACAGTACAGTTCATCAGGTAGTACTTATTATTGTTGCCGCCACTAAATGCGCTTCCTGACTGCACAGCAGCATTATTGAATACCACAGTGTTATTTGCGTAGCATCGTCCCCATACACAGACAGCTCCACCACCAAATGTCAGAGCGCTTCTGTTTCCGCTGAATGAACAACGATCCAGCACACATATGCTCTCAGCACTACCGGTACTGGAACCCATCTGTATGCCGGCAGCACCTGTATCGCTGCCATCATTTTCAATATTCCTGTAGAATGAACAATCAACAAGGACTGCTACACACCCACCTTCAGAGAAATATCCTGTCTGCGAGCGCTCCACATGAACATTTTCCATTTTAATGTAAGAACCCGAGCGGCCATAGATCACACCTGTTGCGGAACCACCCATAACAGTCATGTTTTTAAGTGTTACTTTAGCATTAGCCGGAACAGAAAACACTCTATAACTGCTTGCCGTTGATACAATAGACGCATCTGAATCGACATAAGGCACAGGAACACGAACTGTCTTTCCATGTCCGTCAATCACTGTTCCATCAGGGATCTCTATCTCCTTTTCAACAACTACCTCAGAGACACTCTCGTCTTCCAATGCCGCTACCAGATCATCCATTGTTCTTACTTTTCCATCCGATGAACGGTTAACGGAAAACTCCATGTTGTCGAACTGCGCCAGATAAATCCCCTCAGGATTTTCACGGCATCCGGGTGAAATCCACAATTCGTTAATCCCATCCATCTGACAGGCCAATCCCTCACCAATGAGCGTTCCATCCAATTTCACATCATACGTTCCCAAATAAGGATGTACTACTATCACAGCATGATGCCACTCACCTGTGGTCAGATCGCATAGCTCAGCATCTGTTTCAGACTCATATATTTTATTTCCTTTAATAAAAATACCGGCAGTCTTTTGTTTGTTGTAATTACGAAAACGCATTTCCATCTGCTCTCCGGGACTGCTATTCGGAACGCAGAAATCACCTTCGTAAACCCAATCACGATTAGTATCCAGTATCGCCTTAGGAACAGTGATGATCTGATAAGATATAAAGGCATCCTTCACTTGTGAGGATTCAATCTGAAGTGCCTTCCCGCTTTCAGTTTCTACAATTTTCTGATATTCACTGCCTCTGCCAGCAGCTCTTTGCCACCAGGGTGAAAGTTTTTCGCTATATACCGTCGTGTCAACAGGGTAGCTCTCAAAGTCATCAAAATAGTACACATCATAGGGCATAGGTATAGTGAGGATGTTGCTGTAAACCTTATCCTCGTCCTCAACCAGGACATGGACAAACTTAGGACCGGAACTAAGACCCACAACCTCTGATATCTCCATCGTTCCTGCATCCTGTATATCCCCGGAAGGAGTCCACAAGTCCTTTCCTGTCATTTCCTCAATGGTAGGAGGAGTCTCGCTGTCAGAAACATAGTAACGATAATGACCTGAGGTATTGGTATAAAACTTAATTGATGCCGTTGTAGCACCGGTTCGCCATACGCTGCATCCTTTGATCCTTGGTATTGTAACTTTCCATTTTGCTGTAAGAGTTATGTCCTCGGTAATGGGTGTGTTTTCAAAATCAAACTCATTTCCTTGAAAGAGCCACTTCACAAATGTGTAATCCTCAAGCACGGGATCAGCAGGTTTTGAAGCATATCCGCCCTGAGGAACTGCCTGGGAATCCACACTGCTTCCATCCCCGCAGTCAAAGGTCACCGTGCACGTGGGAGCTGCGTAGAACTTAAGATCATCGAAATATGCCTTTGAATCCCATACTGCACTGAGACAAATATTCGGAAGGCTGCCAGGACACGGAATGTTTTCATAGCATCGATCGTCAATGTATATACTGTAGGTACCGGCACTTGGCAATGCCACGATCTTCACCGAATACCACTCATCATAGTCTACCCTGCCCCAAGAATACCCCGTATCCTCAAAATGCTTGTAAATCTGGTGGTTCTTGACCATCATTCCGGCTTCATTGCTTGAACCGCCATATCCCTTCATAAAGTCGAATCTGATACCATCATTTGTCCCCGCCTCATCAATATTAAATTTTCCCTCATAGACATAGCAGTAGTTATCAGGAATCGTAGGCAGTGGCACATATACATGCGCTGCACTTCCGGATATTCCATATAATTGCAACGCTTTTCCAGACTCATCATTGATGTTAACAATTTTCTGAAATTCGCCCCCCTTGCCGGCTGCATCCTGTAATATGGGTGACAGCGGGTATCCTTCCTGACCTGTACATACATCTACATCGTAGCTTTCAAAGTCTTCACTGTAGTATATATCACAGGGCATATCTATAGTATGAACTGCACTGAGCTGACCGTCAGTGCTCTCAACTACGATATGGACATACCGAGCACCCTCACTAAGCCCGTCGACGGACTCAATTGTTACTGTCCCCACCGATGCCGCACCGCTGCCGATATTATTATTCTTAATACCCTCAGCTAAAGGAGCCTCCGGGCTGTCAGTCACCTTGTAGTAGTAGGTTCCTGCAGTATCTGTAGAGAACTTGACCGTTGCCGTCGTCGCACTTGTCCTCCACACACTCTCACCAGTGAGCGTTGGAACTGTACCTGTTGTTAACAGTTTTGCAGTTTCAACCTTCTCATCATCGATCAGCTCTTCTTCGCTCTCAGCTTCAGAGTCCTCTTCATCTTCTACAACCTCAGGCTCTTCTCCGCTCTCGGCTTCATCGTCCTCTACTAATTCATCATCTACCAGCTCATCCTCCAAGCCATCATCTGTCTCATCAGATGCCGATAGTTCTATTTCGTCAAAAGAACTGTCATCTTCACCTGATTCTGTCAGAACACCGAAGTCTTCTGCCCCTTCTGTCGCAAAGGCAGTCACAGGTGCAGATGCAAAAAGCACCGCAGATAATCCCAATGCTGCAATTCTCTTTAAAAGTCTTTTGCTAATCATAGGCCGTCTCCTTGATCTCTTTTCCACAGATTTCTGAGTAACCCTGACACCCCTCAAACCCGCATAGAATCTATGAGTGGAGTGGTTCTTTTATTGTATCATGCAGAGAATTATAATAGACTTTTTTACAGTAAATTTAATTGTTCTTTAACGTATTATTTATGTAATTTTAATTCAGTCATCATACAGGATAATGACCCTTAAAAAAGGGCTGTCGCACTAAGTAATAGCGCGGCAGCCCTTTGTATCTATGCTTCCGTATTATGATCCCATATTCGGATACTTCGCAACGCCAAATTCAGAATCAAAGTTTACACTAAAGCTTATTATTCCAAAATACACGCTTACTGACTTCTTTCCGGTTGCCAGTTTTCCTTTGTTAAAATTCACAAGATAATATGGAGCGGACTCTTCTCCATCGCCATCAGGATCAGCGCCTTCAATAATATAGATACCATTAGCTGCTACTCCCGTATCAATACCATCCTCCACGTAAGTGATTGATGTTATCTTAAACGTTTTGTCAAAATGCATTCTGATTACTGCATTTTCTCCTTCAGTATCCTCCATTTCAAAGTCAAAATAACTATTTCCGACCATGCATGCGAAAAATGCTGCATCAATGGACATATACCAGGTGCTGCCTTTTTTATAGAACGGAGCTATGCTATCATATGCAAATCCATAGCGATTTGTATAAACAGTATATCCATATGCTGTCCAGTTAAGAGCCCTCATTCCAATAGATCCATCTTTATTAGGCATTACAGTTATCGTATTATTTAATGTTCCTTTACTAAGTTCTACAAGGCGTGCAATCTCATCTCTATCAGATACAGGAAGCGAACTATAATCTATTTCATCCAGGCGATATGAATCATTAGGGTTTACTAAAATAGCGCCGTTTTTTGTAAGATAATACTTCTGGCCTATTTTCTCCATCTTCATAATGCCTGCACTGCCTTCTACGTATTCCAGATAACCGTCACTGTAAATGTTCAGTTTCCTGCAACCGCCAAAAGTTGTCTGAAGATAATCCGGAACTGAGTATAAGCCTGTAACCGGAAGAGCATTGGTGCCAAGAACATAGAAATCTGATTCTTCATCTCCTGAAGGATCCAACGATATCACTTCATTTTTGACCTTTCCACCCAGAGTTTCATAAATGAATCCACTTATACTACCATCCTTGCTAAATACTGCTACTGCTTTATAGTTGGAATGTATGGCGTCTGCAAGCAACGTTCCGGTAGTCTGCTTACCATTCTTTCCGTAGTAATACCACTTACTTCCTGTCTTTCTAAGAACATTTTTCTCCATCTTATGGGTTCTTGGTGAATAGTAGTAATACCCGGTCTGTCCGTTTATTTTTACTGCTGTTCTTCCTGTAGCAAGGGTACCATCTTTCTTTACATAGGCATCCTTTGCAACAGAACTCTCATCAGCAAACGTTTTACCTTCTGTACCGGTTTTAATCGAGCCATCCGCTCCGAGACGATATAATTTGCCCTTTATAGTAATGTCTGTGTTTCGAACCAGTGCACCTTTCTGAAGCCCCTGTACATCATTTACATTAAAATACAGTTTTTTAGAGGTATTGTTGGTTCTTACCACATTTTCATCACACAGAATATTTCCGTTTCCATCAGTAGCCGGGGCAATAACAGTCTTCCATCCGGAAACAGGATTGAGAGTTTTAGGATCAAAGTAAAAATACTGCCCCTCCTCACCAAAATCTATGTTTTTATACGAATCGACATCCTGACCGGTAGTGCACTTATACCAGCCTCCTACCGCAAAACCTTCGTTTCCTATGTAGTATGCTTTTCCGCCTGAAACAACATATGTATTCTTAGCTATACCAAACATCCCAAGGCTGATGCAATACTTCTTGCCTCCTTCAGAATACATTCCGCTATAACGTGTACCGTCCTTGCCAATTACGACATATTCTGAGGAATCCGGCAGTTTCTGTATCTTTCCAGTCACGATATAAAAGTTCTTCGCATCCTTCTCGTCAGTGGGACTACCCGTACGATTGCAATAAAACAGAAAACTGATCATATGCGAAATGCCTGAAGGCAGCATAAGCTCTCCTTCTTCGGAGAAAGCATACTTCTTCCCTCCTATCGTAGTCAGGCCTGTTGCCAATGTACCGTTTTTATCTTTTATATAGATGAATTTTGAAT
>JAILFT010000004.1 GCA_024697425.1 Butyrivibrio sp.
GCAACGTTCTCTTCGATGTCGTAGTGTGAGCCGTCGAACATGATTGATGTGAATCCGGCCTTGATGCACTTGTAGCATCCGTCGTATGTACCGTGATCAAGGTGAAGAGCTACGGGAACTGTGATTCCAAGGCTCTCATCCATAGCCTTAACCATGGCTGCAACTGTGCCGAAGCCTGTCATGTACTTGCCTGCGCCCTCAGAAACACCGAGGATAACAGGAGACTTAAGCTCTTCAGCTGTTAAAAGAATTGACTTTGTCCACTCAAGGTTGTTGATGTTGAACTGGCCAACTGCATAGTGGCCTTCTTTTGCTTTTACAAGCATGTCTTTTGCAGATACTAACATTTGATTTCTCCCCTTTACATATGTGGTATTTGATGACTACACAACATTATATACTTCTAAATATCATCAGTCAAAGTTGAATTCGTTGTCTGACCAGAATTCTTCATCTGTTACAGGGCCGAAACTGTCATACCGAAGGACAGTTCCCGAAAACCTTGACATGGTCAGGGATAAAACTCCGTTCCTTACTGACTTCGAAGCCGCATCAGTACTGAATCCCGTTGAATCGGTAACTATAAGACGGCTAAGCTTTGCTTCCTTGGGTATGCCCATCTGCCATACCTGAATATCTCTTGTAACCTCATAGGAGTTGAGATTGATGGCAATAATGGATGCCGCCGTTCTGTTAAACCTTCCGAAGACAAGGATATTGTTCTCGGCATAGAGCTCTGTCACAGAACCTGTGAGGAATTCCGGGAATTCCTTATGCAGTCTTATCATTTCCTTGTGGAAACGGAGCATTTCCATGTCCTCTTTGCCCCAGGGGTAGGTCCTTCTGTTGTCGGGATCGGTGAAACCGCATACCCCCACTTCATCACCGTAGTAGATGGTGGGTGCTCCGGGCCAGGTAAACTGCATCATTACAGCCTGGCGCATAATGTATTTTCTGTTACCGGTGTCAGCAGAGGAAGGCATCAGTGTATCGCTTCGACCCACCTTCTGACTGGTACGGGTCAGGAACCTGGAATGATCGTGATTTGAGAGCTCATTCATGGCAGTGTAGTAGGAGGAAACGGTAAAGTTCTCTCCTCCAACATAGCGCATGGTCTCCAGGAACTCTCTGGCATTTCCGACCCTTATGGGCCTGAACTCATCGCTGTGCTTGTCCATTCCGGTGAGGAACCAGGTTATGGGCTCCATAAAGGCGTCATAGTTCATGACGGTATCCCACTCCTGTCCCATGAGCCACTCCTTTGATGAGCCGTAGTGCTCCGCCAGGATAATGGCATTGGGGTTGGCGCTCTTTACTTCCTGCCTGAATCTCTTCCAGAAATGATGGTTGTATTCCCGGGAATGACCAAGGTCCGCAGCCACATCAAGTCTCCAGCCGTCGGCATTGTAGGGCGGTGAAACCCACTTTTTACCGACACCCAGAATGTACTCCTCCAGCTCTTTTGACCCTTCATAGTTGAGCTTGGGCAGGGTATCGTAACCCCACCAGCCGTCATAGGACGGATTATAGGGCCATCCCTCACGATTGAAGGAGAAGTAGTTTCTGTAGGGGCTGTCTCCCGCCACAAAAGCGCCCTTCTCATAGTCCTTGGCCTCTTCGTAGATCCGCTCTCTGTCCAGCCATTTGTTAAAGGAGCCGCAGTGATTGAATACACCGTCCAGGATCACCTTTATATCCCGCTTATGAGCTTCCTCAACCAGTTTTGCAAAAAGCATATCGCTGGCTTCAAGGTTCTTCCTGTTGGTGACACGGGTTATATATTTGGTGGCCTTCCTGTTGTCGTGCTCAAACTGGGGAAGGACATCGCCGCCATCCTCCACTATCTTTCCGAAGTGAGGATCGATATGGTCGTAGTCCTGAGTATCATATTTGTGTGATGATGGAGAAACAAAGATGGGGTTCAGATAAATGGCATCTATCCCCAGATCCTTGAGATAATCCAGTTTATTAATAACGCCCTGAAGGTCTCCGCCGTAAAACTCAGCGTAGTCCTGCTTGGGATCGGGATACTGCTCCCAGCGATCCGCCTTCTTACAGAAGGTTCCGCTGTAGAAGTACTCTCCGCTCAGTACGTCATTGGACTCATCACCGTTGCAGAACCTGTCAACAAAGATCTGGTACATTACAGCTCCCTTAGCCCAGGAAGGTGATGAAAATCCGGGGATAACACAGAATTTCATGCTGTCCATGATCTCCTGCACCGGTCCCCTTCTGTCATATCTGCAAAAACTTCCGTCCTTGCCGGTTATCTCAAAGTAGTAGCAGAAAGGATCTCTGCCAACATTGACTGAGACGTCATAATAATCAAAGCCGCCGTCTGACTCCGACAGCTTCATCTTTTTGCGATCATTGCCCCATACCAATTCCAGCCCGGCTACTTCATCAGCAGCACATCTGAACCTGAAATCCGTGATTCTGTCAATATCAGGCTCCGCCGGTCTTATGTAATCAAGGGTCATATCATGATAGAACGCAGCTTGATTCATTTCCCGTTTCCTTCTAAATATCTTATTAATGCATAAAAGACAGCCTCGCAGCTGTCTTTTAAGAGAAGGTATTTCTTTCTTATGGGGTATAGCAAAAAACTATATAATGTATTGGGGGGTTACGCCTATTATACTAGCACCCCGTCTTACCCGCGTAAAGACTCACACTTCACAAATTTATCAAAAACAGCTATCCGAATTTGTGCAATTTGCACAATCAAATATCCACAGCAACATCCGTGGTAATCTCGTGTCCTTCAAAGAGGGCCTCAAATTCCTCCCTGCCGATCTTCTCCTTCTCGATCAAAAGAGCTGAGCAGCTGTGGAGGATATCCTCATACTGGAGGATGATCTCCTTGGCCTTCGTGTAGCATTTCTCAATAATGGTTCTGACTTCCTTGTCAATCTCTCCCGCCATAAGCTCTGAGTGCTTCTTGGAGTGAGATATATCATATCCGATAAATACATCTTCCTCGTTGTCGTCGTAGTTTACAACACCGATGCTGTCGGACATTCCGTACTTGGTTACCATGCTCCTGGCTTCCTGAGTGGCCTTTCTGATATCGCTGGAGGCACCGGTGGTGATGTCACCGAATACGATCTCCTCTGCGATCCTGCCGCCGAGAGATACCATGATGTCCTGAAGCATCTTGCTCTTTGTAAGGAACATGTCATCATTTTCAGGAAGAGGCATGGTGTAGCCTGCCGCTCCAAGGCCTGTAGGAATAATGGAAATGGTGTGCACAGGGCCCACCTCCGGAAGAACATGGAAAAGAATGGCGTGGCCTGTCTCGTGGTAAGCCGTGATCTTTTTCTCTTTATCGGAGATGATGCGGCTGTGTTTCTCGGTTCCGATACCCACCTGAACAAAGGCCTTGTTGATGTCATCCTGCTTGATAAAAGCTCTGTCTTCCATGGCCGCATTGATGGCCGATTCATTCAAAAGATTCTCAAGATCTGCGCCGGTAAAGCCTGCGGTTGTCTGAGCAACCTGCTTCATGTCCACATCCTCCGCAAGGGGCTTATTCCTTGCATGTACCTTGAGGATGTCCTCTCTTCCTCCGATGTCGGGTCTTGAAACCGTGATCTTTCTGTCAAAACGTCCGGGTCTTAAGATGGCGGGATCAAGGATATCCACTCTGTTGGTGGCCGCCATAACGATAATGCCCTCATTTACTCCGAAGCCGTCCATCTCAACCAGCATCTGGTTAAGGGTCTGCTCTCTCTCATCGTGTCCGCCGCCCATACCGGTTCCACGCCTTCTGGCAACGGCATCTATCTCATCAATGAATACGATGCAGGGCGAATTCTTCTTGGCTTCGGCAAAGAGGTCTCTTACTCTTGATGCTCCCACACCTACAAACATTTCCACGAAGTCCGAACCTGAGATTGTAAAGAAAGGAACACCCGCCTCGCCGGCAACAGCCCTTGCAAGCAGTGTCTTACCTGTTCCCGGGGCTCCCTCAAGAAGAACACCCTTGGGAATCCTTGCTCCGACCTTCGTAAATTTCTCGGGATCCTTCAAAAACTCGATGATCTCGGAGAGCTGCTCCTTCTCTTCCTTAAGGCCTGCCACATCGTTCAGGGTGACTTTGTTGTCCTCCTTGGTGGACATCCTCGCTCTGCTCTTACCGAAGTTCATCATCTTGCTGTTGCCTGCATTATTGTTCTGCGCATTGGAGAACAGCGTCATCAGGAATACCATGACAATAATGATGGCAACAATCGGCACAATGCCGTTTATAAGAACGTTATCCGCAGGAACATCCTTGACCTCAGCCATCACATGGTTCTCATTGAGATAGCTCTCGATAGCGGCAACATCTGTGGAATTGAAGGTCACATCGTCGCTTCCGTCATTGAAGCTGACCTTAACGGCGCCGGTGGGCGTCTCAGCATTGGGCATGATCACCACATACCTTACTCTTCCCGCTGCCACATCCATCTCAAGAGATGTCCTGGTATAAGTTACATTATTTGTAGAGATCAGTCCTCTGCCGTATTCAAGAAGAACAACCGCAAACAGAAGGATGATCACAAAAACAAAGATTGAATTAAAATTCTTTGAACGATTCAACTTGTGTACCGTACCCCTTCAACAATACTTAATATATCCGCCCCGGATCAGCTGAACTCAACCACTCCGATATAAGGCAGATTGCGGTATCTCTGATCGTAGTCAAGGCCATAGCCTACAACAAACTCGTCAGGGATCTCAAATCCTGTATAGTCAACCTTTACATCCGTAACTCTGCGCTCAGGCTTGTCCAGAAGTGTGCAGAGCTTGATGCTTGCGGGACCTCTGTCTCCCAGCATCTTGATAAGATAGGAAAGTGTCCTTCCGGAATCAACTATATCCTCAACGATAAGGACGTGTCTGTCCTTTAATGGCTCATCCAGATCCTTCACGATCTTAACCACGCCACTGGATTTTGTTGAACTGCCGTAGCTTGATGCAGACATGAAATCCATGGTAACAGGCACCGTGATGCGCTTTGCAAGCTCACACATAAAGAAAACGCCGCCCTTTAACACGCACACAAGGTGAACAGTCTCTCCTGCATAATCCCTGCTGATCGCTGCTCCCAGCTCCTCGATCCTCTTATTGACTTCCTCTTCAGATAATAATTTGCGAACTGATTCAGCCATTAAAATTTCCTCCGTCAATTATATTTACAGCCAGTATATTTCTGGTGGTCTTGCAGACCTTATAGGCCCCGCTCATTCTGTAACCGGGAATCCAGATGACCTGATTCCCGTCGGCCAAGATATACAGCCTGTCCCTGTCATAAACAGGGATCCTGGCGTCTGTCATGAACTTGGTAAGAGGCTTGTTATGGAGCTCTCCTGCCTGTTCAATGGCTATGACGTCACCCGGGCGCCTCGTCCTAAAAACAGCTGACTGTATTCTATCATAATCGAACCATTTAGTATATGCGTCCGTGGGTATGTTTATTTGATTTTTATAAGGAAATACCTGTATCCCGGCTTTTCCCAACACCGGAATCTCTATTTCGGTTTCCTCAAATCCCGCCTCTATCGGGATTTCTTCGGGCAGCGTTTCAATATCTTTCCCCCGGGAAAAGATCTCTATCCTGTCGTACACTCTTCTGGCAATAATTCCGTAGGGAAGATCTGCCGATCCGCATCCCCCTTCCGTCTCCGACAGGCCCAGCACAGCGCTTATATGGGCAAAAGAGATATCTTTTACACTGCCGCTTAAGTTTTCAATGCACTTAAGAACCAGATTCTTTCTGATGATCTTTGGCTGGGCAAGAAACTCCCTCCTGTCAAACAAGAGCTTTTCCCCGTCAGCCTTGACAATCCTGTCATACACCTCATCCGCGGCCTGCCTCACAAAGATATCCGCCTGCCTGAAATCCTCTGCCGCCCTGGCAAGATGCTCTGCGGCTCCGGGATTCAGCTCTTTTTCCAAAAGAGGAAGGACCTTATTCCTTATGATGTTCCTGTGGTGGATGTTCTCGAGATTGGTGCTGTCCGTGCAGTAGGTAAGCCCCTTTTCGGAAAGGTATTCCTCGATCATGGTCCGGCTCACACAAAGAAGCGGCCTTATGATGTTGTCCCTGACGGGCCTTATTGACGCTCCGCCGTGAAGGGATGAGCCTCTCACCAGATTAAAAAGAAGCGTCTCCGCCACATCGTTCTCGTGGTGGGCAACGGCGATCCTGCTGCCGCCCTTTTCCTTCAGAACTCTGTCAAAGGCGCTGTATCTCACCATCCTGCCGGCCTCTTCCTCCGTGAGGTGCTCTGCTGCCGCAATGGCAGGAACATCCTCCCTGACAAGAACAAAATCAATGCTCCTCTCCTTACAGAAATTCCGGGCAAAATCAGCATCCTCCATGGAATCGAGCCTGATGCCGTGCTCCACATGAACGGCTGTAAGGCTGATCTTAAGAAGGGCGCGAAGTTCCCACAGTACAGTCAAAAGAGCTGTGGAATCAGCCCCGCCTGAGAAGCCCACAACGATCCGGTCCCCGGGCTTTGTCATCTCGTGTTCCTTTATGAAGTTAAAGACCTTATTCTCAAATCCGTTCATAGCCCTGTGATATGAAAAGCGCAGACCCATACAAGAGCGTATGAATGTCTGCGCTGCACTTCTAAGAAAACAATCAGTTACCCGTATTCTTGAAGATGATCTCTCCCGGGTAAACCAGCCCAAGTTTCTCCTTGGCTGTGTCCTCTATGTATTTACGCGTCTCCGTATACTTCTCAAATTCCGCAATCTCTTCACTTCGCTGCGTTTCTTCTGCAATCTGCGACTCGAGAGCGGCTTCCCTGGCGTGATACTCCTTGGCCTTCTGCATCAGCCCAACACTCTTGATGGATACAACAGTCACAAGAATGAGGACCACAATTGCGGCCCAGATGATACCTGCCCGGTTTTGAAAGCGACGCCTTTTATACCTTGCTCTGGCTGCCATAATTCTCCTCTCGGACATACGCATAGTCCTGTACTCATTGTAATACAGGCGTTTTGAGACTGTCAAATCAGATATAGCGGTAGAGCTCGCCCACATCTTCTTTGTGGATCGTCTCCTGAACGTCCAGAACTTCTACTTTTACCTCTTTGTTGCCAAAAGCGATGGTGATCTTATCTCCCACCTTGACCTCAGCGGAAGCCTTGGCGGGTCTGTCGTTTATCATTACCCTTCCCGCATCACAGGCCTCGTTTGCCACTGTCCTGCGCTTTATAAGTCTTGTTACCTTTAAATATTTATCCAGTCTCATTTCTTTAGTCCCCTGACGCAGTGGATGCTGCGTCGTCTTCCTCCTCTTTACTGCTGCTCTCCCCAGGCTCGTCATCCTCTGGGGTATCGCCCTCTGAGGGGTCCTCGGGAGGAGTTGTTACTTCGCTGCTGGCAGATGATGAATCGCCTCCCTCGGAAGAACCTTCCGAAGAAGCACTGCTGCCCTCGTCGGATGAGGAATCGTCACTTGAAGCCTCGGAGGAAGCATCGCTGGAAGAGGAGCTGTCCTTGCTGCTGTCTGATGAAGATTCGTCATCTTTCTTTATCTTTTTAAGTTCCGGGAAACTGTAGTTAAGGTCAGTCTCCTCGGTGTCCACGCTGATCCTGTAGCTCTTGGTCTCATAGCCGTCTCTTTTCAGGATAACTTCATGAGTACCGGAAACCTTCTGGAAATTACAGGGGATCAGTCCCACATATTTGCCATCCATGTAAAGCTCCGCATTATAGGGGGCATCCACATAGATCTTATGACCTTTGATCACTTTGTTCTGACTGGGCTTATCCTTGTCGGAACTGTTGCTGCTTATGGTTGATGCGGTGGAGGCTGCGGAAGAGCTCTTTTTCCCGGGATCAATCTCTCCGGTGCTGGTGCCGATGCTCTTCTTGTGGGAAGCCTGGTCGGAAACGTCTCCTGTGGATATGCCTGCTCCCGAAGAGGATGAGCTTGAAGCATCGGCAGAAGTGTCTTTTTCCAGCTCTATCCTTACAGCAGACTTGGGAGTGCCAACCTTAAGATATCTGTCCTGGGTGACATAGCCGTCAGCCATGATCTTGAGCGCATGGTAGCCGTATCTGATGGACTGGGGAACATCTGTAAGAACCTTCTGTCCATCCACAAAAACCTCCGCATCGGAAGGTGTTATCTCGAAAGTAACAAGGCCCTCTTTGGGCTTCGTGATGGTGACATTGCTGGTATCTACCACAGTCTCCTTGTTTCTGGAGATACTCACCGGCTGCTGATAGTTGGCTCCGTTGCCAAGGATCTGCATGGTATAGTCACCTTCCGGTGCGCTAAGGAGCATGTTGGGAGATATCTTGTAGATCACTTCATTGTCCAGCTCAAACCATGCCCCAACAAGGCTGTGGTCCTCTACCGTATCGGAGGAAAGGCTCACATATCCGTGACCTCCCGTAACAATTATGCTGTAAATATCATGACCGATACCTCTTACCGTTACTCTGTCGGTGGAGAGGATATCTTCGGCAAGAGCCGGTTCTCCGTCTGCAATAACCAGCGTCCTGGCATCCAGATTGTAGGGCTCTCCATGGATTTTGCTGACTCCGTCACTTCGCACAAAGTCATGGTCCCTTGTATCCTCGATCACCCAGGCTTCATCCGATACATCCAGCGTCGTTATGTGCTTGGTGCTCTTAAGGAAAGTGACATCCACTATCTGCCCCACCTCAAGAAGAGCAGGGGAAAGGACTACGCCTCTTTTGTCATACATCATACTGGTGTTGTCATAGTTTAAGGTATAGGTCTTACCCGTAGTGTGATTCCTGAAGCGGATAAACTTACTCTCCAGGTCTATGTCCCTTATGGCTGCGGTGTCAGCAGAATCATACTTGCCCACAAGGGAGATGTTGATCTTCCCATTGTCTGTGGCAAAGGCCCGCTGTCCCGGAAAGACCGCCAAAAGGAGCATCACCGCTGTGACGGCCAATGCAATTGTCTTTTTCAGGTTACTGGTCTTCATTTTTACCTCACTTGCCATGATCCTTCATGAACACGTCTCTTAGGCGCTCCGGCTCTAGCAAATATTCCCTGGTATTGTGGGATGGTTCTTCCAGTACATCCGCAAGCATGGCATTTAAGATCTTCCCCATGTCAGGTCCCGGGGCAATGCCCGCTTCTTTCAGATCCCGGCCGTTTACAGCCAGGTCTTTGACGGTGATGCACTCTTTTCTCTCAATGATGAGCTTGTACTGCTCCCTGATGCCGTCAAGGTCATCAAGCTTATCTTCTCTCATGTAGTCGCTCTGGGCCATGGTGTCCGCATATCTGACTTCCATCCAGTAGGGGAAGTCCTCAGCTCCAACGCGGTTCATCATTTTCCTTACATTCTTATCTGTAACGGAGAACCTGTCATCATGGTATCTGATGAGGTTGCATACCCTGTCCATGGTGTCCCTGTCGAACTTGAGCCTTCTGAATATGGCTCTGGCGGCCTCCACGCCTGCCTCTGCGTGATCGTAGAAGTGGCTGACGCCCTCCTCATCTACTGTCATTGTAGCAGGTTTTGCTATATCATGCAGCAGCATGGTCAGTCTCAGGATCCTGTCCGGGCGCACATGCTTCATGCTCTCGATAATATGCTCGCCCACATTGTAGGCGTGATGCTTGTTGTTCTGGGGAGTTTCCATGCACCGGTCAAACTCAGGCAGCACCACTGCCGTGATCCCAAGCTCGTAGGCACATCTTATTTTCTCAGGGTGATCGGAGGTAACGATCTTCACCAGCTCCGTCTGCACCCTCTCGGCGCTTATCTTCTCAAGGTTAGGAGCCAGCTCTTTGATGGCCTCCACTGTTCCCTCTTCTATCTCATAGTCCAGCTGGGCCGCAAACCTGACTGCTCTCATGATCCTGAGGGCATCTTCGGTAAGTCTTTCCCTGGGGACGCCCACACACCGTATTATGCCGTCCTTAAGGTCCTGCTCTCCGCCGAATCTGTCTATAAGACCTTCTTCGTCGTTGTAGGCCATGGCATTGATGGTAAAGTCACGCCTCTTCATATCCTCGGTGAGATCTCTGGTAAAGGTGACCTCGCTGGGATGTCTGCTGTCCTCGTACTTGCCGTCAATCCTGTAGGTGGTAACTTCATACCCCTCTTTGCCCATCATGACCGTCACAGTTCCATGCTGTATCCCTGTGTCCACAGTTCTTTTAAACAGCTTCTTAACATCGGCGGGCATAGCATTGGTGGTAATATCCCAATCCTTGGGCTCCCTTCCAAGAAGCGCATCCCTAACACAGCCACCCACGATATAGGCCTCAAACCCGGCCTTGTGAATGACCTCCAATATCTTTTTGGGATTATCCGGAATCATAATCTTCATATCTAAATAATATCGTAAACCCCGAAATTTGTGAATTGAAACGTAAATAATTCACTTTTGAGGTTATAAGTTATATACTAAATATGTGAAATTGTGAGGATTATTGTATGAAATTATGGAATAACCGTCGGTACAGCAGGATTATGGCTTTGGCTCTGCTTGTGGCGGCTATATGGCTGTTAGCAGAATCATCCACACATGTCCTTACTCCCGGAGACAAGGTCATAAGCCTCACCTCGGGATGGAATATCAGCAAAAACGGCGAGCAGTTGCCTACGGACTCACTGCTTGACGCTAATATCGGTGTCATAAACCATCAGGATGTCATTGTGATAACCAGGACCATTGAGGATTATGGCATTGTCTCTCCCTGCGTTTCTCTTTATACTTCCCACACAATTAATGATGCTTACGTAGATAACGTCCAGGTCTATTCCTTTGGCCGGGACTATTTCAACCGCAAGAAGACCGTTCCCAAGAAGAACAATTACATCCCCCTGGGAAATGACAGCGTGGGAAAAGAGCTGAAGCTTATAGTGAGCGGAACCAGAGACGGCGCTACATCAGGTCTTCCCAGCATACTTCTCGGGGAAAGAGGAACTCTTTTTTCCTATGAGATAATCCGTATGAGGTACAACCTGCTCATAGGCTTATTCCTCATCGCTCTTGGCCTTATTCTGATGGTTCTGTCTCCTTATATGGCCATATACCACCACAATGACCTGCGACTGTTTTTCAGCGGATTATGCTCGCTCCTGCTTGGTATATATGACCTCTCCTACTATGGCCTCATTGAGCTTATGTGCAACAACTCTCTCATCAACACCGTAAGTGAGTACTCTTCCCTGTACAATATCCCCACAGCTCTTTTGGGGTATCTTATCTGCGTTTATCCCGGGAAGCTCAAAAAGGTCTTCAAGATTCTTTTTGCCATCAATCTGGTGGTTTTTATGTCCGTTCTGATACTTTGCGTCTTCTCAGTCAGCAGGATTTCCGATTTTACCGGGCTTTTGCACTCCATGGCCATTTCAGAAGGTCTTATGTCAATCTTCGTTATCCTTTACGATTACATAAGGAAGGTGCGTCAGACCGGCAAGCGCAGCATCAACTCGGATATTGTTTTCCTGATAGGAATATTGCTGTTTACGCTCCTGTCAGTATACGACATCATCAGATACAACTACGAAAAATACATCGGCCGCAGAGGCGAGGGTTACGCCACCATCACAGGCTTTACCATCGGCTCCCTTACTCTTGTCGCGTCCCTTCTTATCAGTTACCTTCTGTATATCATCTACAACTCCAATGTGGATTCCATGCAGAGCCGCATAGCCTCACTGGCATTCACGGATCCTCTGACCGGACTTGCCAACAGAACCCGCTGCGAGCAGGTTCTTGAAATGCTTACGGAAGAGCACAACACCTATACCATAATAAGTCTGGATCTGAACAAGCTGAAGACCGTCAACGACACTCTTGGTCATCACGAGGGCGACCGCCTGATATCCGGTTTTGCCACGATCCTCTCCGACTGTTTCTGGGATGCAAACCTGGTGGGAAGAATGGGCGGCGATGAGTTTATCGTAGTTCTTACCGATGACAGAGCCCTTAACTGCACCAGAAGAATTCACGAGCTCTATTCCATGATCAACGACTGGAACCGCAAGGAGCGGAGCTTCCAGTACAGTACGTCCTATGGCTATGCCTACAGCTACGAGGTTCCTTCGGGTTCCTCCCATGAGGTGTACATGCTGGCAGACAGCCGAATGTATGAAATGAAGCGGGAGCATCAGGCCCGGGAAGCGAAGGAGGTGGCAGGCAATGCGTAAACTGCTCTCTTTCCTTGGGCTGGCTTCTCTTATAACCATCGCCGTCTTTGCAACAGCCTTCAGGTTCTTCACTTTTACACCGGAATATCCAATAAAAGAAATGGGAAAAGGCTGGACAGTGACCTACCACGGCCAGCAGTATCAGAATACAAACCTGGAATCCTTAAGCCACCAACTGGGAACCAGCTTCGCCAGGGGCGATATTGTCACTCTCAACCAGTTCGAACCCCTTGAGGATCTCCACGTGCCTTTCCCATACCTGGTCTTCAAGACCCAGTTCTGCGCATATGAGATCTATCTTGACGATGAACTCATAGTAAGCAAGCATGAGCATGCACTTCTTGGTGGAGAATTTGTCGGGATCGGCTACAGCTACATTCCGCTCCCTTCGGATTATGCAGGGAAAAGACTCACCATCAAGCTCTTCGTAACGGAAAATGCCACCAGAGCGGATATCATAAGTCCTCTGATGGGTAATTTTGATGATCTCTACAGAGTGATACTTCACTCCGCGATCTACGCCCTGGTCATGGGCGCCTTCATGATCATATTCGGCGGACTGTTCCTTCTGATCTCCATTCTGTTCTATATAAGATCATCGGGAGTATTAAGCCAGCTATGCTGCTCGCTCCTTACAGTCACTTTGGGAGTGTGGATCCTCACCGCCTTTAACCTTGTGGACAACATTGTTCCTTCCGCTGCCTCCACCACAGTGGAATTTTCAGCCATGTTCCTGTTTGTCCCCTTGATTTACACCATAATTTATTCGCTCCATCCAAGGAACAACAACAGGATACTGGTAATTCTTATTATTACTTCCTTTGCCTTTGACCTGGTGTTTATACTGATGCATTCATTTAACCTGGTTCATATCAACCACTTCCAGTACCCTTACTATCTGCTTTCAATACTGGGTATCGGAACATTGATCGTATACGACTACGTAGACCTTACAGCCAAAGCCAGAAGTTCCTCCCAGAAGGTACTGATGCTTGGATTAAATGTGCTGGCGGCAACGTTCCTGACCTATGCCATCATTGCTTCCACAAGAAAAGTTGCCGATTACAGGCAGTTCAGCCTTCTCTCAGGGCTGATGCCTACAGGATGTCTGGTGTTTGTTGTCTCCCAGCTTCTCAATTACTTCATTTTTATGACTCACTCTTTTGCCCAGAAAAAAGAGTATGCGGCCCTGACCAAGATAGCTTATCTCGACAATCTCACCGGACTTTCCAACAGAGCCAGCTGCGACGAACAGCTTGCTTCGCTGGATTCTACAAACGCCAACTTCTGTATCTTAAGTCTTGACCTCAACGGACTTAAGGAAGTCAACGACAACTCGGGACACCCGGCAGGAGACAGGCTGCTTAAGTCCTTTGCAGGGGCACTGTCGGAGGAATTTGCGGAAAAAGGCATGTGTGCAAGGGTCGGCGGTGATGAGTTCCTTGTTCTTCTTGAATCAATAACTTCCGAGACTCTTGATAAGATGCTGGAGGAGCTGGTTGAAAAGTTAAAGAAACTGGACGAGCAGGATTCGGAAATTAATCACAGCGTGTCCTACGGCTATGCTTTCCGCACAGAGACCAAGGAACACGATACCCACTCGGTTCTCATGCTGGCGGATCAGAGAATGTACGATTTTAAACGCAAGTTTTACGCTCATATGAGCACCAGATAAGCTTGACAATGGCTTAAATAAAAACTAAAATCCGTCTTATAGTAAAAGACAGGAGAACATATAAAATGGCTGATAATAAGAAACTTGTTTCTGAAATCACCTCTATGGACGAGGATTTCACACAATGGTATACCGACGTCTGCATCAAGGCAGATCTGGTCAGCTACTCAAATATCAAGGGCTGCATGGTAATCAAGCCTGCAGGATATGCTATTTGGGAGCTTATTCAGAAGCATCTGGATGCAAGATTCAAGGAGACAGGGGTACAGAACGCATACCTTCCCTTGTTTATTCCCGAATCTCTTCTTCAGAAAGAGAAGGATCATGTTGAGGGCTTTGCTCCCGAGGTAGCATGGGTTACCCACGGCGGACTTGAGCCTCTCACAGAGAGATATTGTGTACGTCCTACTTCAGAGACACTTTTCTGTGACTATTATAAGGGAGAGATCCACTCCTACAAGGATCTTCCTCAGGTACTGAACCAGTGGTGCAGCGTAGTTCGCTGGGAGAAGGAGACAAGACCTTTCCTTAGAAGCCGCGAGTTCCTCTGGCAGGAAGGTCATACAGCACACGCTACCATGGAAGAGGCTGAGGAGCGCACACAGCAGATGCTGAACGTTTACGCCGACTTCCTTGAGAACGATATGGCTATCCCCGTTGTAAAGGGACGCAAGACTGACAAGGAGAAGTTTGCCGGCGCTGAGGCCACCTATACAGTAGAGGCCCTGATGCATGACGGAAGAGCTCTTCAGAGCGCAACAAGCCACAACTTCGGTGACGGCTTTGCAAAGGCTTTCGGCATTCAGTACGCAGGCAAGGACAACCAGCTCCACTATGTATGCCAGACATCCTGGGGACTTACCACAAGAACCATCGGAGCTATGATCATGGTACACGGCGACAATTCAGGTCTCGTTGTTCCTCCTAAGATCGCTCCCATCCAGGTAGTGGTTATCCCTATCCAGCAGAAGAAGGAAGGCGTTCTTGATGCCGCTTACGACATTGCAAAGAGCCTTTCCGATTACAGAGTAAAGACTGACGATACAGACAGAACTCCCGGATTTAAATTTGCTGAGCAGGAGATGCGCGGAATCCCGATCCGTGTTGAGATCGGACCCAAGGACCTGGAGGCAGGCAAGTGCGTACTTGTAAGACGTGACACCAGGGAAAAGATTGAAGTGGCTATCGCCGAGGTTCCCGCTAAAGTCGGAGAGCTTCTTGATACAATCCAGAACGATATGCTTGCAAGAGCCAAGAAGCACCTTGCAGAGCACACCTTCGCAGCTCACAACAAAGAGGAGTTTGCAGAGGCCTTCAAGGAGACCAAGGGCTTTGTTAAGGCTATGTGGTGCGGATGCCGCGAGTGCGAGGACAAGGTTAAAGAAGAGTTCGCCGCAACCAGCAGATGTATCCCCTTCGAGCAGGAAAACCTCTCCGATACCTGCGTAATGTGCGGAAAGCCCGCCACCAAGATGGTTTACTGGGGTAGAGCGTATTGATTAACTGCTCGTCCTATAGAGTTCACGTGTGGACGCTTACGTTCGTCTGCGTCGTGATTTGCTGACAATCAAAAACAGCTAAATGTCTCATTTCATGTTATTCAGAGAAATCGACATTTAGCTGTTTTTTCTTGTGCAAATCATCTCCTCGTCCGAGAGCAGCGCGTTCACACGTGAACTCTACAGACCGACAGGTATCAATAGCCGATACTTATAGCGCTTTCTAAGCCGCAGGACAAGGTAATGTAGAGTCTTCGGGCTGAGATGTTCTGTATTTCGCCTTCGGCGTGGATGCAAAAGTTAATCTTCAAAAGTTCATAGGCCGTTTGGTGTTATTAGTTAATTGTTCTTGCATAATATCGCCAGGCGCCGGGTGGCGCGGGACATGGCGGTGTAGAGGCAGTGGCGGCCAAGTTCGGTGTCAGGGTACATTTCGCTGTCGGCATCGGCAAGGATGACGTTGTCAAATTCCAGGCCTTTGGCGAGGGCAAGCTCTATGAGGAACGCGCCGCTTTCAGGAAGGGAATCCTGCTCTGCCATTACGGGAGGCGCATCTTTTCCCAGGGCTCCCGCTATTCTGTCCACGCTGTAACCGTTGCGGCAGATAATGGCGGTAAGGCCGTCTTTGGTCTCAAAGTCTTTGATGAGTTTTTTGAGGGTTGCAATGCACTCTTTGTCAGAGCTGCAGGTAAGCTCGGTAACCGATTCTCCGGGGCGTTTTACAGAGGAAACCTGGAGTTTCTTCTCTTCAGGTAAGAGGGCTGAGAACTTCTCGGTGATCTCAGGGGAGCTTCGGTAGCTGGTCATAAGGGGCAGTTCAACGAATTGCTTATCTTCTGCTGCGGCCATTTCTTCAAGGCCGCTGAAGGTTACGGTTCCCTCACGGATAGCCTGGAATTCGTCTCCCAGCATCATGAAGCGGGCAGATGGGAAGTACCTCCTGAATACCTTTATCTGAGCAAAGGTGTAGTCCTGAACCTCGTCGATCATGACGTAGCGCATGTTCCTGTCGCATTCTCCCGTGAGCTCCATTCTGGTGAAAAGCCACTCCGCAGCGGTGATGTGGCCGCCTCCAAGGATGCGCTTTGCCACATGCGCCACATTTACAAATCCGCAGTGCCTTATGGTGCTTAATGCTCCGCCGTAGTCGTTCTCAATGCGATTATCCTCAGCGGCATCGGATTTGGCAACACCCTCGGAATCCTCGAAATTGTCCCTGTCCATGTTGTGAAGAGCGGCCTTGGCCCTCTCCTCAAGCTCGGTTGCCACATTCTGGATAAGGCGGACTCCCATGGGGAACTGCTTGAATTTCTTAACCACCGAGAGTACTTCACTCTTTGTCATTACTACCCGGTCTTTTTGCTTTATGTCAAAAAAGTCTTCTGCCTCCGGGGTAAGGGTTGGCAAAACATCATGTATCTTCTCAAGACTTCCGTCCTCAGTGTGATCGTACTCAGGATCATCCACAGGAACAGCGGTCATCTTAAGGAATTCCCTCCAGGTAAGGGTAAGAGGATTGGTCTCACCAAGATCCGGAAGAACGTTGTCTATATAGTCCCTGAATACCGGGTTGAGTGTAAGAAGACACACCTGATCCGGGCGCAGGGTCTTTCTCTTTAAGTAAAAGAGATATGCTATCCTCTGCAAAAGAACTGAGGTCTTGCCGCTTCCTGCGATACCGTTCACCAGAAGATAGGGAACGTCAGGATATCTGATCACCGTGTTCTGCTCCTTCTGGATGGTGGCTGTTATGGCCTTCATCTTGTCGGAGTGAGTCTGGGAAAGAGACTGCAGAAGCATGGGATCTTCTATGGCAATCTGGGTATCAAAGAAAGCAAGAAGCTTATCTTTTTCTATGTCAAACTGTCTGCGGAGATTAAGATCAACGGAAATTGTCCTGTCATCCACAGTGTAGCTGGTCTTGCCGTTTTCCTGGTTGTAGTAAACCTCTGCAATGGGAGATCTCCAGTCCACAACCATCTGATCATAGCCGTTCTCGGAGATAGCCGCACGGCCTATGTAGTAGTCCTCGGTGATGGTCTCTCCGGGGAACTGTACCTGTATCTTGGCAAAATAAGGTGATTCCAGAAGCTTGTTCACCGTGTTCAGGCGCTTATCCAGAGAACTGCTCTCGACATTATAGGTATCGATATAGCGGTTCCACACCTCAATCTCGGCCAGGGTCTCCATGGTGGTCTCAATGTCCGCATAGTCAAAACGAATATTGTCGCGGATGTCATTCTTGTCATCCACTGCCTTCTCATTAAGATCCGTGATCTGCCCTTCAATTCCCTTCTTTATATCCAGCAGTTTGCTGTAGGTCTTTGTAAGGTGCGCCTGTTCCTTATCAAATATTTCTTTATTCATAGATTATCCTCTTCTGGATTCGTCCCTGTCGTTGTACCTGGAAAGCACAACCTCTCCTGTCTTAAGGGTTGCAGGGACATCAATAACTCTCTGGTTCGATGATCCCCTGAAGCGGAGCATGAGATCTCTTTTGTCCTCTTCAAATTCACCATCCACAAGGATATCAATACTCTCAAGGATGGCCGGCGTGTCATCGCTGTGACAGCGCTTATTGGTCTCATCCGTTAGCTCCTCCCAGGTATAACCGCTGTAGATCCAGATTGTCTTCTTAGGGAGTTCTTTCTTTATCCTGTCAATGAATGGCCTAAGCACCTTCTGGTTCACCACTTCCATGGGCTCTCCACCAAGTATGGTAAGTCCGTTTATATAGTCCGGTCTTAGGGATTCTATTATCTCATTTTCAACTTCTTTAGAAAAGGGGTTACCGTAACCAAAATCCCAGGTCATCTCATTAAAGCATCCCTTGCAGTGATGGGTGCACCCCGACACAAACAGCGATGTGCGGCATCCTATTCCGTTTGCTACGTCAGTAAAAATGATCTCGCCGTAGTTCATATTTCCTCCTATGATGAAACAAGGCCGGAGAAGCTCCGACCTTGCGCTTGTTCACTGTGTAAATTGGGTTTAGCAGGAGCTCTTTGAGTTGGACATATGAAGAACTCTTTCCTTGATCTCCTGTGTACGTCCCTGGTTCCAGAACTGGGTTCCGATGTATCCGCAGGTACGTCTTGCAACATTCATCTTGTTCTGATCGCGGTTGCCGCAGTTAGGGCATTCCCAGATGAGCTTGCCGTCTGTATCGGTAACGATCTTGATCTCTCCGTCATATCCGCAGCACTGGCAGTAGTCTGACTTGGTGTTGAGCTCAGCGTACATGATGTTGTCATAGATGTACTTCATAACTGAGAGAACCGCATCCAGGTTGCTGTTCATATCGGGAACCTCTACGTAGCTGATGGCTCCTCCGGGTGAAAGTGCCTGGAACTCAGCCTCGAATTTGAGCTTTGTGAAAGCATCAATCTGCTCGGTTACGTGAACGTGATAGCTGTTGGTGATGTAGTTCTTGTCTGTAACCTCAGGAATGATTCCGAATCTTTGCTGAAGAGCCTTAGCAAACTTGTAGGTTGTGGACTCAAGAGGTGTTCCGTAAAGGCTGAAGGAGATGTTCTCCTTTGCGCGCCATGCTGCGCACTTGTCATTGAGGAACTGCATTACCTTAAGAGCGAATTCCTTGCCTCTTTCATCTGTGTGGGAAACACCCTTCATGTACTTGGTACACTCGCAAAGGCCTGCGTAACCAAGGGAAATTGTTGAGTAATTGCCGAACAGAAGGGGATCGATCTTCTCGCCCTTCTTAAGTCTTGCCAATGCTCCGTTCTGCCAGAGAATAGGCGCAACATCGGAAGGTGTTCCAAGAAGTCTGTTGTGTCTTGCCATAAGGGCTCTGTAGCAGAGCTCGCATCTCTCCTCAAGGATCTGCCAGAATCTGTCTTCGTCCTTGGCTGAAGAGCAGGCAACATCTACAAGGTTAAGGGTTACAACACCCTGATTGAATCTGCCGTAGTACTTGTGAGTTCCCTCGACATAGTTAAGGGCATGTGCCTTGTTTCCTGCGTTGCAAAGGCCCTCTGCAAGGCTCTCGTTATCAGGAGTAAGGAAGGATCTGCATCCCATGCAAGGATATACATCGCCCTTCTTGAGCTCTTTCATCTTCTTGGCTGAGATATAGTCGGGAACCATTCTCTTGGCTGTGCACTTAGCTGCCAGCTCTGTGAGGTAATAGTACTTGGAATCCTCATGGATGTTATCTTCATCAAGAACATAGATGAGCTTGGGGAATGCAGGTGTGATCAGCTGACCCTTCTCGTTCTTAACTCCGGTGATACGCTGCTTGAGCATCTCCTCGATAACCAGTGCAAGGTCTTCTCTTGCCTGTCCGTCTTCAACCTCATCAAGATACATATATACTGTGATGAAAGGAGCCTGTCCGTTGGTGGTCATAAGTGTGATGACCTGATACTGGATAACCTGACATCCTCTCTCAACTTCTTTTCTAACACGCATCTCTGCGATCTCGTTGACCTGCTTCTTGTTGATCTTCATTCCGGCAGTCTCAAACTCGAGAGCAACTTCCTTACGGAATTTCTGTCTTCTGATCTCCACAAAAGGAACCAGGTGGGAAAGAGTGATACTCTGTCCGCCGTACTGTGAGCTGGCGATCTGTGCGATGGCCTGTGTGGCAATGTTGCAGGCAGTTGAAAAGCTCTTTGGACGCTCGATCATGGTCTCGGAGATAACTGTTCCGTTCTGGAGCATATCCTCAAGGTTTACAAGACAGCAGTTGTGCATGTGCTGTGCAAAGTAATCTGCGTCATGGAAGTGGATGATACCCTCTTCATGAGCCTTTACAACATCTTCGGGAAGGAGGAATCTTCTGGTGATATCCTTGCTGACCTCTCCTGCCATATAGTCTCTCTGAACGCTGTTAACGGTGGGGTTCTTGTTGGAGTTCTCCTGCTTAACCTCCTCGTTGCTGCACTCAATAAGAGACATGATCTGCTCGTCAGTGGTATTGGCCTTTCTGACAAGAGCACGTTTATAACGATAGGTGATATACTTACGTGCAACCTCGAACTTGCCGGACTTCATAAGTCCTGCCTCAACCATATCCTGGATCTCCTCCACGCTGGCTGCACGGGTAAGGGAAGCGCACTGCTTCTCAACGGCTCTCTCAATATCGCTGATCTGGCCATCTGTAAGTTTCTTCTCTTCTGTTACTTCGTCGTTTGCTTTTTCTATAGCTGCCAGAATCTTCTTGCCGTCAAAAGCAACTTCTTTTCCGCTTCTCTTGATAATCTTCATAAAATCCCCCTCTACGTTAAATAAAAACAGTAAATAAAAACAGTTGTGATATACGGATTGCTTCACTGTGTTCTTGCGGAGCCTATATCACAACATCTTGTGGTCTATTACAATGATAATACATTATATTGATTAATGCAAGGCTAAATATTCCTCACTTCCTCCAGGCGCAAATGCAGTCTTTTCAAGTGTTCCAGGTTTTTTTCGTCCTCGACTCTTTTCCCGGAGAAAAAATATTCTGTATTTCGTAAACACAATATATTGTGCTTTATTTCATCTTCATCAACATTATCCTGTACCGTTTTCAGTCCCAGGACTTCGGCAAGGTGTCTGACCGTGCCTTTGTTGCCGTCTATAAGAAGGGTTCCTTCACCAAAGTACCTTCTGTAGGCGGGTTTAAAGTAATTAAAATGAGTGCATCCCAGTACAAGAGAGCAATATCTGCCCTTATCAAAGGAAGAGAACTGCTGCCGAAGGTACTCATCCACAGCCTCTGACTCAAACTCTTCCCTCTCTGCGAATTCCACAAGCCTTGGCATCGCCAGAAGATCCACTCTGTGGTCCTCGTCGACTCTGTGGAGCAGGTCCTTAAGCTTGTCTTCCCTTATGGTAACAGGGGTTGCGATAACCATGATGCGCTTGCCTTCCGTGCCCTCAACCGCAGGCTTTACCGCAGGTTCCATTCCAAGGATCGGGATGTCATACCGGCGCCTCAGCTCTTTTATGGCAACGCTGGTGGCGGTATTGCAGGCCACAACTATAGCCTCGGCCCCTTTGGATATAAGAAACTCGGTGATCTGTGTGGCAAACCCGATTATCTCCTCAGGAGTCTTTGTCCCGTAGGGCACATGATCCGTATCCGCATAAAAAATAAATTCTTGTTCCGGAAGACGGTGACAGGCCTCGTTGAGAACCGAGAGTCCTCCTATACCGGAATCAAAAATTCCAATCTTCATAGCTTTCCTCGCTTAAGATTATGTTAAAATATCCTTATGAATGAGAAGAAACTTGACGAACTGCAAAAACTTTATGACAATCCCAGGATTGGCGACTTTGTTCAGGAGATATGCGAATACTACGCCACTTCTGACAGCTACGAGGACAATTCCTATCAGGACGAGATAGAGCCCCGGGACTTAACAGAGGCTGTTTATACCCTTTTCTGCCTCCAGTGCAGGGAACAGATCCTGGATGAACTTTCACTGGTAAGCCGCAAATATCCCGGTGTCTACGAGTCCGTCAAAACACTTCACAATAAACTTCTTATCAACATGGATTACCGCCTTCTTGAGAAGGAGTGCACAGGCATTATAACAGCCCACAAACCGGATGTCACCTCCGGTGATATTCTGGACCATGTTGAATCCTGCACCAGATCCAGCGATACCCTGTCTGATGCTCTGGACAAATTCTACAGCTGGCTGCACTAAGCCGTCAGTTTTCCTTAAGATACTTCATAGAGGCGTAAACCTGCTGCCCGTCCACTTCTACGATAGCCCAGGTGCCTTCTTTATTTACAGCTATACGCTTCAGGATATCTCCCTCCGGAACCAGTCCAACCACTGAGCTGGAGGTATCGGGGCCTGAACGCAAATTAAGAAGAGATGCTCCCGTTACTGTCACGGTATCATTCTTCTCAATAAATCCTTCCGGAAGTGCAAGGTCAGAAACCGAAGTCTGCACCTCATCCGGGTCTTTTGCAAAATATCTGTCTAAAACCTTCACCTTAACAGCAAAGGCAATAAAAGCAAGGATGATTATGCCGGTGATGATGGATGCCACACGAACCACCAGGTCCATGTTTATGCCGCCTTCATCTTCCTCATCATAGTCTTCCTCGTCGTAATCTTCTTCGTAATCTTCCTCCGGTTCCTCGTAGCGGGCCTCTTCATGGCGAGGTGGTCGTACCTTACTCTCCTGCCTGATGGGCTCTTCCCGACGGGGCTCTTCCTTGCGGGGCTCTTCCTTGCGGGGTTCTTCCCTGCGCTTAACTTCCGGAGCTTCTTCCCTCTTCTTTTCTTTCTGCCTCTGATGGATATACTCCTCCCTCTCCTCTTCGTTAAAAAAGTTCTCGGGATCCTCTATCTTGATATCCAGTGCAGTAAGAGTCTCATCCCCGGGTTTCTTCACAGACTCTTCTGTAGGCGCAGTCTCCCTTTCCGGCCTTTCAGAAGCTTCTTCCTGCCCCAATTCTCTTTTTTTGTAATCCTCGAAGTTCATAATCTTGTCTGCCAAAACGATTCTCCTCCGTACAGATAGAAAATGCTGGCTTATTCAAGCCAGCACCTTATCTATTATACCCTGTAATTTCGCTTTGTTAAGAGCTCCAACTGCTGTCTCAACAACTTCGCCGTTCTTGAAAAATGCAAACATCGGAATTGACATAACATTATATTTCTGAGCTATATCAGGCGCCTGATCAACATTGATCTTCATAACCTTAAGCTCGCCATCGTACTCTTCAGCAAACTCATCGATTATGGGAGCCATCATCTTGCAGGGTCCGCACCAATCTGCCGCGAAGTCTACCAGAACAGGCAGCTTGCTGTTAATAACTTCTTCTTCGAAATTCTGACTGTTTAATGAGTAATCCATTTTTCATTTCCCCTTTCTGCTTATGATGTACTTGTAAATTGGATTTCCTAAAGATGAAAACCTCTCTTCGTATTCTGTCATAACGTTGCCCTCGTTCATGACCGGGTCGTTATGAAGATCCCTTGTGACCGCGTCCAGAGTCCATCCCGCGGGTTCGATCTCCTCCAGTGCAAAATCAAACAGATCCTTGTTGTCTGTCTTGAATTCCACCACTCCGTCAACTTTCATGATCTGATCGTAGCGCTTCAAAAACTCTCTGGAGGGGAGTCTCCTCTTGGCATGCCTGTCCTTGGGCCATGGGTCCGAAAAGTTAAGGTAAATCCTGTCCACCTCATCCGGTGCAAACACTTCGCAGAGAACCTCCGCATCCATGCGAATGAACTTCACATTTGGAAGAAGGAGCTGTTCCTGCTTCTGTATCGCCCTGAGGAGAACGCTTGAATATTTCTCTATCCCTACATAATTGATGTCCGGATGAAGCGCCGCCAGATCCATGAGGAATCTGCCCTTGCCCATCCCTATCTCAATATGTATGGGATTATTGTTTCCAAAAACCTCTTTGTGCCAAAGGCCTCTTTTCTTTTCAGGATCCTTAACAGTAAAATCGCTGTCTGCGATAACTTCACGGGATCCTGCGATGTTACGTAATCGCATTATTCTTCCTGCCTGTAAGTCTTATACTAGAATTTTACAACATTTGCCCCAAGTTGGGAAGTATTGTATTATTTAAGGTGCCATGAACCAAAAAAACACTAAAACACAAGGTTTAAACTTCATATACAGGCTCGCAGCCTGCATTCTTGCTGCACTTGTCCTGATCCCGAAAGCCGCACCCTACGTGTATGCCGATTATGAAGAGGAGGCTCAGCTTCGAAAAGAGCTGCCGATCCAGTCCAACGACATTCCCGGATGGCCACACGGTCCGGAGATCACCGCACAGGCTGCCATTGTGATGGAAGCCAATACCGGCACCATTCTCTATGCCAAGAACATACATGAAGAGCTCTATCCCGCCAGTACCACCAAGATCATGACCTGTCTTCTGGCTGTGGAGAACGCCGCCCTTTCAGACAAGATCACCTTCTCCAATGACGCCATATTCAGCGTCCCTCAGGGTGGCTCCAACATCGGCATGGATGTTGGTCAATCCATAACCTTAGAGCAGGCTCTCTACGGAATAATGGTAGGCAGTGCCAACGAAGTGGCAAATGCCGTGGGAGAGCATGTAAGCGGAAGCATCGACGGCTTCATTGACCTTATGAATTCCAGGGCAAAAGAGCTGGGGTGTACCAACACACATTTTGCCAATACCAACGGTCTTCAGGCCGATGACCACTACACCAGCGCCTACGATCTGGCCCTGATATCGAAGGCTTTTTTCGCCAACGAGCTTCTGTGCAAGGTGGGAAATACCCCCCGCTATCACTTCACAGCCACCGCTACCCAGCCCGACGACTTTTACCTTAACAACAAGCACAAGCTTATTACCGGCGAGATTGCTTATGAGGGAATCGTGGGAGGCAAGACCGGTTATACGGATCTTGCAAGGGAAACACTGGTGACCTGTGCCGAGAAAAACGGCATGAAGCTTATCTGCGTGGTGTTCAAGGACGAATCTCCCGCTCAGTTCACCGACACGGTAACACTGTTTGATTATGGCTTTAACAACTTCAGAAGTGTCAATGTCGCTGAAGCCGATACGCGCTATATGCCGGACGATTCTCTTTTCTTTGAGTCCGATAACGATGTGTTTGGGAGAGCCGGGACCATCTTAAATCTTGATGATTCAGGCACCGTTATCATTCCAAAGACCTCAGGGATTGAAGATACCGATTATGCAATAAGATACGACCTTACGGAGGAGGAAAAGAAGGCCTATCCCACTGCCATCGCAAGAATCGATTACTCTTTTTCCGGCACGCCCATAGGCAGCGTCCATGTGTGCTACTCGGCGGCAGGAACGGGAACAAGCCACAGTTCCACCGCACAGGTCAGGACCGTGTATGTAAATGTCAAGATACTAATCGCCATAGCCGCAATACTTGTTGTCCTGCTGTCGATCATCGGTGCCATAGCATCCGGTGTATCTCATAACAAGACCCATTCCAGCAGAAGCGACAGGATTAGATTCAACAGAAGAAAACGTGAATCCAAAAAACTGCGATTTAAAAACAAAAAATTCTGAAAAAGAGAGGTAATGCCGGACGACAGCTGTCATCCGGCATTTTTCACATTTGCATGTGAGGGTTTAAGGAGTGGAAAATTTATTTACATAAGGTCGGCAACAAATTTTGCTACCTTACTCATGTCTTCAGTGGGTTCAAAGCGGGCTACTACATTGCCCTCCCTGTCGACAACAAACTTGGTAAAGTTCCATTTGATCTCAGGATTGTTCTTGTAATCCTTATCTATTTTCTTGAGCATTACGCTCATGGCAAGAGCCTTGGGTCCTTTGCCGAATCCCTCGAAACCCTTCTGGCTCTTAAGGAATCCATAAAGAGGAATAGCTGTCTCGCCGTTAATGTCTACCTTCTTCATCTGAGGGAACTTTGTATTGTAGTGAAGCTGGCAGAACTCGTGAATCTCTTCGTCTGTACCGGGTGTCTGTCCTGCGAACTGGTTGCAGGGAATATCAAGTACCTCAAAGCCCTGATCGTGGAACTTCTCGTACATATCCTCGATATCCTTGTAGTGAGGAGTGAAGCCGCAGCCTGTTGCTGTATTAACTACCAGCACTACTTTGCCCTTGAAGTTCTCCATTGAGAAATCATTGCCCTGAGCATCCTGAACCGAATAATCATAAAATCCCATTTTGTTGTCCTCCATTCTTGGAAACTGTGTGTATGTGTATTTGCATCTTTATGCGATAATCAATTGCGTTCAATTTAATTGTATTATATTGTGTGCAATCTAATTTGTCAACACTTTTTTGCAAAAACAGCAGAACCCCTGAAAATACGGGCTCTGCTGCCATTTTTATTTCTGTCTTTTTTTAATTTTTCTCTGTTTTGCCTTCATAGCTTCCACCTCTTCAGGGGAAATAAACCTGCTGGTTTTGACCACATAGAGGTTGCCGTCCTCAGCCTTTTTTATCCTGACCTTGGACTTCATGAATCCGTGCTTGTCGCATACCGCCACGGAATAATAGTGCTTGCCGTTGGGGGAGAACCACTTCACCTGCCGCTTGATGCTCTTTTTGCAAAGGTAGCACCTGGTGCCCATGATCTCCATGTTCTCCAGTATATCCTCCTTGGATGGGAATTCCCTGGAAATGAACTTGGCATAGGAGTCAAATACGATTCTGATCTCCTGGCTCTTATTCTTGGGGGTCACATAGGTGTCGAAAGATATCCTCTCCAGTATCTTCTCCGAGAAGGTGGCAAAAACCTTGGCTGTGTACTCGGCGTCCGCCTGGGCCCTGTGAAAGGGAATATCCTTTTCTATTCCCAGCTCATCCACCGCAGTCTCAAGGGATTTGCGGGATCTTCCGTCGTCCCTTGCAAGGCTGTAGAGCTTCTGCACATCATAGAAGGCCAGCGGCCTGTCGGACAAAAGAGGCATTCCAAAGAAGTCAAGATTTCGCTGGAATTCAGTAAGGTCCAGAGGCCCCCAGCTACAGAACTTCGGATCCTCTCCGCACCAGGCAAGAAAATCCGAGGCCACTTTCTCAAAAGGCTCGCCCTTTTCCAGATCTTCCATGGAAAGATGTATCAGCTTTCCCGTGATCCTGTGCATATGCCTGTGAACCTGTGGCTTAATGAGCCCCGAAAATTCGCCTATCTTCTGCCTGTTCTCATTCAGTTTAACCGCGCCGATCTCCACAATCTCAAAGGCAAGGGTCTTGCCGTTTCTTGTGACCGGTGCATCTCCCTGGTTCCACTCCAGGTCAAAAACAATATAACTTCCCATTTAAATAAACTTTCTGACTTTGATAAAGAGTCTTCCCTTTCTTGTGGTGCCGGTGGGACCGTCATAGATGAACTTGCCCTTGCCCCTTACCGAAACCCGTGCTCCCGTCTTAAGGTCATACCCGCCGCAGTAGGCGGTCCGCCCGTCAATAAAGACCTGCTCTGCCTCAATGAGCCTCTGGGCCTCCGCCCTTGAAAGATTATACACGAAGGCGATAACCGCATCTGTCCTCTCCGAAGCCACGCTCCCTGAGGCCTCCTCAAACCGGGGTCTTATATCACACTCCGAGCTGTTTACCTTAAGGCATTTCACTGAGGTATGCCTTATCCTTATAAGCTCCCTGCAGATCATGTCCGCCACTTCCGTGGTGGTAAAAATATATGCCTCTTTTTCCCCGGTCATGATGTCCCCAATTTGGTCTCTCTCGATGCCAAGGTTCATCAGCGCCCCCAGGTAGTCTCTGTGATTCAAGTCATCGGAGAACTTCTCCTTTAAGGGAGTGACGTGGATGCAGGTAAGTACATCCGGCTCCGCGTTCTGCTGTTCAAGGAATTCCTCTTCGGTTACATAATCGGGCAAAAAACATATCATGGCCCGCTCAGCATCGGGGAAACCTCCGTAGATCACATAGTGGGCTCCCATGTACTCGTGCACGTTTGAGGATATCCCCTCCGAGGAGAGGATCTGAAAAAATGCAGCCTGCTCCGACAGAGAAAGGAAATCCGTGTGGGTTATAAAACTGTTGTTAAAAGCTCTTCCTGCCAGGTCTTTGATGCGGCCCGACAGGAAGTCACGACTTTTTTCTTCCATATAGTATTAGTAAGTAAGTGTATTTGTCCAATAATTCTGATTGTAAATATCCGTGAAGCGATAGGTTACATAGGCCTTTCCGTCGCCTACAGGGAGGTTCTCGATGACAATATCCTTCATATCCTTGTCAACGGTCATGGTCTCGCCAATGTAGTATACACCCTGGAACTGCTTGTCATAGGTGTAGCCGTCGCATACGAAATCTATCTTATCACCCTCCTGAAGTTCAGTGAGGTTCTTGGCTATTGTGTCGGTCTCCCCTTCCACATAGTCGCGGCAGGCACCGGCCACATATCCGTTCTCATTCTCTGAGTCAAATACCAGGATGAGATTGGATCTCTCTCCGTTGATCTCGCAGGGAACGCGGCCAAAGATGGCGTAATCATCACCATTCTGCTCCATATCGATGAAGTAGTAGGAAACAATCTGCTTGTCGATGGCAAGCCAGGTCTTGTCACTCTGGGCCTTAAGATTGCCGTCTTCGTCAAAATCCATGACGTTGTCGTAGCCCAGGTTAAGAAGACCCTGACCGTCGTCATAGTACATGTTGAGCTCAAGGTCCTGAACCATTGCCCACTGCTCTGCGGGAAGTGAGATAACATCTTCGCCTGCGGCATTGGTGGTCCACATCAGGGATGTGGAGTCAAACTGATGGTCTGCGATATAGGAGGCTGCGTAGTCCACATCTACTCCTCTTCCAAGGAAGGAAGAATTGGAGGATGTAAGTCCAGATACGCTGCTAAAGTCGCTGGAAAGGAAGGTGTTAAGCAGCTGTCCTATAAGCTCTGCGGAAGATCCGCCTGAGCTTCCGCCCATACCGGAGAGGTCTCCGAACAGTGAAGGCATTGCACTGCCGGTTCCGCCGGAAGCTGCCTGACCGTAAACGTTCATGGAAGCAAAGCTTGAAATACAGTTCTTGTATTCCTCGTCCATTCCGATATCGTCATAGGTGTCGCAAACGGTATCCAGCTTCTTGGTCTGCTGATAAGGGAAGTAGATGGAAAGGCCGTAGGCGTTGGTCATGTTGGAGCTGGTCCTGTTGTACTTGATGGCGCTCCTTAAAGTAGCCGCCAGCTCTTTTGCCTCATCTGTTCCCATGCGGGTTGCGAAATCTATAAGGTCTACCTGATCTATCCTTGAGGACTGTGCAAACTCCCTGGTATTGCTGCGGGCGCTTGATACAGTCTGGAAGTCGTTGTTCTTGATGTGCTCCGTTGTGTCCTTGGAGAAATCAGCAAGCTCCGAAGGAACGGTCTGTGAAAGCTCGGCAAGATCCACCAGTGACAATGTTGTCTTCTGTCCGGGGCAGGTCTTCTCACAGGCTGCGGTAAAAGAGTCTATGATGTTTTTGCCAATCTGTAAGGTGTCCATTGAGGTGTCTTTGCCAAGGGCTGTGAGCCAGTCGGTGTAGTACCAGCCGACGCCGGGCTCTGTCTCCTCGGAAGCCACCAGGTAATCTGCGTAGTTTGAAACAACAAGGGCATTTTCAACGGTAGCCATAAGGCAGGTGTCAAAGCCCACAAAATCAAAGGTCAC
>JAILFT010000005.1 GCA_024697425.1 Butyrivibrio sp.
GTTTTTAACTACCATTACATAATCGTTTGGATCAAATTTTTTAAATTTCATATTCAGCTCCTCCTTTGATCAGGTTCTATGACTTTATTAGTAGTTATTTGCTACTTTTGTTTCTTGATCATATATTAGTAGCTTTTTACTACTTTGTCAACTGCTATTTTCAAAATAATAAAAAAGCCCCAAACATCCGCATTTATCGGATGTCCGGAGCTCTATTACTTCCATTTACATTCTGTTTTTTATTAGATCATTGTATCTATGCTATTTTTCTATGTATTTGTATTCAGCAGACATTTTCCCCTTTGTCCTGGACTTGATCTTGCCTCCGGTGGCCTCGACCTTTGGTGCCACCATGGCTCTGAAGTTTGTCTTGTAAAGGTTCTTGCCAAGGACCAGTTCATACAGTGCCTGCATATCCGGCAGTGTGAAGGTCTCGCCAACCATGTTGAAGGCCTGGTCGCTGTGTTCAAAGGACGAGCGCAGCTTAAGTATCGATTCGATGATTATCTCAATATGGTCAAAAGAAAGAGCGTCCCCCGATACTTTATCGGCAACCCAGTTCTCATAGGTGATCCTGCCGTTCTTAAAGGTCTCATCCTTTATCTTATATGCCATATTTACGCCGGACTCCTTACCGGCAATCCTTATAGCCCCGGGCTCTATTTCAAGATCAAACCATCCCGCACCGGCCCTGCACTCAATAGGATCCGGAACAAGGGCCAGATATGCGATGCTCATGACCCAGCCTCTCGGGTCTCTTCCGGGCTTGGTAAAGGTATATATCTGGTCAAGGTAGATGTCCTTAAGGCCCGTATCCTCATTCAGTTTCCTGGCTGCTGCCTGATAGGCGGTCTCATCGGGCTTTATAAATCCCCCGGGGAGCGCAAACTGTCCCAAATACGGGTGCTCGTCTCTTTTCACCAGCAAAACCTTCAGTTTTGATATGCTCTCATCCACAGACAGCACAAGAATATCCACCGTCACAGAAGGTTTCTCGTATATGGTGTCAGTATAGTTCTCAAGGAATTCTTTTTCCGTAAGGCCATTCTTGTCTCTTTTTTCCGGCATTTGTTTCTCCATCACTTATGATAAGTAGTATTATACTACAATCTGCCTTATGGAAGTCACAAGTTCAAGAATATCGTCCTTTTCCGAGGGCAGGCACTTTATAAGCGTTGAGCCGTCAGCCATGATATCAAATTTGAAATCAGGGTTAGCCCAATGAATGCTTTTGACTTTAGCCAATTCGCTGTAGGGGGTTTCGTATGCTTCTTTTCCCGATACACAGATTATCCCCAGATTGGTGATGGCAAAGCCATCCTTCCCGCTGCTCAGGATAGTCTTGTCCTGACCCAGGAATATTTCTTCGCCTTCCTCAAGTTCCAAGTAATGCAGCAGCTTTCTTGTGGGCTCATAAAGCCCCGGTATGGCAGCTTCTGCTTTGAACTTACTGCACAGATCACGAATCATCTGAAGCTTATCTTCCGACAGCAGACTCCCGCTTCCGGATATTGTAAGCTTTGATCTGCCAGCATGGGGCAGGTGATCTTTGGCTTCCTCAGGTTCCGCTTCCTCTTGTGATTTCGGTTCAGGTTCCTCTTGCGATGTTTGCTCAGGTTCCTCTTGCGATATCGGTTCAGGTTCCTTATCAGACTCCACTTTTACCGGTGCCTTCTTCCCGGGATTCTTCTTTTCAGCTTTTTCCCGGCAAAGAATATCCGCTTCATCCCCTTTTATACGCTTGCCGTCCCGGCATTGAATAAGCGCCTCTTCAATATTCTTCTCAGACTGTGTTATAAGATCCGGGCTTATGCCCATGTTGTGTTTGATATTTGAAAAGCCCTCTTTCAGTGCTTCAAGAGCCTTTATGTACTCCGCATCATCCATGGCAGCATAGGATGCAAGCTGCTGCCTGATTGCCTTCTTCTGATATGCTGCAGTCCCGTCAATCTTCTTAGCGGCAATGGGATTTCCCAAACGCTCTCCGGCTTTCTCAATCTCGCCGTCACTGTCACCAAATCTGAGCACAAGAAAATAGAATGCATCAGCATTGTTCGGGTCCAGGGTAATAGCCTCAAATATAGCGTCTACCCTGTCCTTCTCAGGGGTTTTTCCCGATATTACATTGTTATATATTTCCTTTGACTTAGCGATTTCCTCTGCTGTTGGAGCAGAAAAAGATAGTCC
>JAILFT010000069.1 GCA_024697425.1 Butyrivibrio sp.
CGCCGACAGCGACGGGATCATCGATAATGCACTCGCATTGGACAAACTCCCCAAACCCGTAAGGGATGACTACGATTTTGTGTGCTGGTACCTGGAAAAGTACGAAAGTGAGGACCTTTCCGGGCTTCTTAGCGTGAACAAGATCACAGAAGAAACAGATACAGCAGACCTCCTTGCAAGACAAGACCTGGTGCCTTCTAAGGAAAACGGCATCGAGATCCACGCAGTCTGGACCCCTTCCGAAGAAATGGTCTCAGGGGACGGAGTCATGGGACCATCCAAAGTGGCCTCCGGGGATGGAGTCATGGGCTCATCCGAGAGTTCAGAGGATAGTTCAGACGACGCATCCGAAGTGACCTCCGGGGACGGAGTTATGGGTTCATCCGAGAGTTCCGATGACGCATCAGACGATGCTTCAGGCGAAGAGTCGGAAGACATAGAGCCGGAAGAAATTTCAGGCGATGAGGCAGGACTGGGTTCAGAGGAAGAGGAATTATCAGAAGATCAGAAGACCCCAATTCTTGTTACTGAACTAAACCGAAATGGATTCTGGATTTATGGACTTCCCGAAGAGAGCGTGGTTTATACAGGTGCGCCCATAGAGTTCAAAGATCCTGATACAAAGGCATCTCTTCTTAAGGTGTATAACGGAGCGGCTTCTGAAGAAAACCTGGTGGATCCGGGTAATTACACCGTTTCCTACAAGAACAACAAAAATGTGGGAACAGCCACGGTAACCGTGACATTCAAGAATAACTATTCCGGAAAAATATCAGATACCTTCAACATCGTAAAGGCGAATTTTGAAACTACCGGTGCCGGCTACAGCTTTGCATACGATGAGGTAGTTCTGCCTTATAACGGCAAATTCCAGAAGGGCGTACCGGTTATAACTTACACAAGCTCTGCTGGTGTTGTACATAAACTTAAGAATGGTACTGACTTTACGGTTGAGTATCCTGATTATTCAAGTGAAGAATACAAAGGTACACCTGATTACAGCGAGTACCCTTTCATTGGTACACCTGATGGAACCAAAGAAGATAACACCTTCAATATCGTGGTTAAGGGCAAGGGAAGCTTTGATGGAACACTGAAGATCCCTGAATATATTATGCCATCAGGCTTGGTATCAATGTCCAAGGCTACCGTAAAAGTGACTGCAGCCTTCGACCCGGCTACAATCTCCGCGTATGGCATTGAGGACCCTGTTCCCGTTGTAACAGTAACATACAATAAGAAGAATCTTAGGGGAGTGCTTCTTCCTGAATATGACCTGCTTACGGAAGATGAGAAAGAAGAAATAGATTTTACATATGATTACGAGAATGGTATTTATTCCGGGTATGAGTCTCTCACAGGAACCATGACTCTGACAGGTACCGGAAATCATGGTACCTTTGACGATGTTGCTTTTTATGGAAGTACGGCAGTTTCTTACAAGCTTACGAATGGTATTCCCATCAGCAAGGCAAAGTTTGAACTTCGTACTTATGAGGATTATAGAGGCAGCATAAGTTATGAATACATGTGTGAGAACGGATACAATGCCGATCTGCGGGGAATGAATCTTACATATGGAGATTTAAAACTGTTAGAGGGAACCCACTACACTGTATCTTACAAGCCCAATATATATGATGCAGGAACAGTAACTGCAACTTATAAAGGACTTAATGGCTTTACCGGATCTGTAAATAAAACCTTCAAGATCAGTCCGGTAAATATAGAATCCGTAAAGCTGACCCTTGTTCAGGCACCGGGATATGACAAAAATACGTACCCCTATGCTAAAGGTGGTGTAAAGCCTGAGGTTGAAGGGCTGACTTTTACATATATAGGCGAAGATGGCATGCGGGCAACATACATGCTTGTTCCGGGAAAAGACTATACTGTCAGCTATTCCAATAATACTACTGTAGGCAATACTGCAAAGCTTCCCACCATCACAGTAAAGGGAAAAGGAAATTTTACAGGTACCAAGAGCAAAACTTTTAAGATCGTCGGACAGGATTTCTCTGCAGCTGACACCGGGCTGATTGTTAATGCGGCCAATAAGGTTTATGCAAAAAAAGCCGGCAATTACACTACAACAGTTTCAATTACAGAAGTTGATGGAAAAAAGCTTGTGGCCGGAACCGACTATGAGAAAAACTTCAGGTACGAATATGCGGGAGAGAGTGCTATTGAGCTGCCTGACGGCACTGTGCGTTATCCCGGAAATATTGTTCAGGACACGGATATTGTGCCGGTAGGAACAATTATCAAGGTTACAGCATTTGGTAAGGGAAACTACAAGGGAGAGATAAGCGGAACATACAGGATAATTGCGGCAGATATCAGTAAAGCATCGGTTAAGATACCCACTCAGTATTATGAGGGTAAAGCCTGCGAACCATCATATGAGCAGATTGAGGTTAAGTTATCGGGAACCATCCTTAGTTCTGAGGACTATGTGATAACAGGTTATGCCAATAATAATGGCAAAGGGAAAGGCTCTTTAACCATCACCGGAATCGGAGATTATGGCGGAACCAAGACAGTTCCTTTCACGATAGCAGTAAAGACAGTTAACGAAAAGTGCACTGTTGTATTTAACGGGAACGGTGCAACCTCAGGTTCAATGGGCAATCTTTCCATAGCTAAAGGCAAATCAGCAACTCTGCCTGCAATTAAGTATAAAAGAAATGGGTATTATTATGACAATGAAGATACCTGGAATACCGCTCCCGATGGAAGCGGTACAGACTATGCTCTTAATGAACGTATAGATAATACTGATGACCTTCATGGCAGGACATTAGTGCTGTACGTAAAATGGAAGCCCATAGAGTATTCGATTACCACACATTATGGTGGATGGGTTAAGAGTGATGGCTTCGAAATAAAGAGTAAGTATGCGCCTTCCGATGCTTCATACACTATCCCTGTTCCCGGTAAGGAACACTGGCCTGCCGGGTATCAGTTTGGTGGTTGGTACAAGGACAGCGCATTTAAAACAAGAATCGCAGTGATCAAAAAAGGCTCAACAGGGAATATTGATCTGTATGCCAAGTGGATTCCATACACTTTCATGGTAAGCTTTGACGGAAATGGTGCAACCGGTGGAGAGATGATGACCCAGACTTTCTCTTTTGGTGTGGGTAAATCACTTAATCCCAATACCTACAAGAAGGATGGCGTGCAGTTTGCAGGTTGGGCACTTGGGGCAGATCATGCTCTTACCGGAAAAGTGGATTTTACAGATAAGGAGATTATCACCGAGGATAGTATAGAAGATAAGGACGATGGCGGTATTGTTTCATTTAACTACAATTTCAACACCGGTCAGATGACAACTGTTCCGCTTTATGCTGTCTGGAGCAATTCCTTCAGCATAAGCTATCTGGCAGATGGAGGAACGCTGGCAGATGATGCGGAAGTTTCCTATGAATTCGGTGTTGGAGTAGCGAAACTTCCCGTTGCAACTAAAGATGGATACAGCTTTGGCGGATGGTTCCGGGATTCAACTCTCAAGAAACAGGTTAAATCCATATCTAAAAAAGACTCCGGAAATAAGGTTTTCTATGCAAAGTGGACTCCCAATAAGTACACTATAGCCTTTAACGGCAATAAGAGTAACTCAGGGAAAACTGCTAGTCAGACTGTGTACTATAACGGTGGGCAGTACAAGCTTAATAGCAACGGCTTTATCAAAACAGACAGTGTTTTTGCCGGATGGAGTCTCTCATCAGGTGAGGATGCCGTAAAAGTATATGATAATGGCGGCTCTTTTACCACAGAAGATTTACTGACGCTTGCGGGCATGGATCCTAAGGATGGCAGCAGGACAATTACTCTTTACGCGATGTGGAATGACTGGACTTATGGAAAAGATGAAGAGGCTATAGCAAAGCGCGGCACGAAGTACACGGTTATCTTTGACAGCAACAAACCTTCAACACCGGAGAATGCCCTCGCTCCTTCCGGAAAGATGAAGAATCTTTCAATGACTTACGGTACATCCAAAGCACTTACAAAGAATGCTTATAAGATAAAAGGCTATAGCTTTGTGGGATGGTCTAAGGAGAGCAATACTGAGCCTGATTCCAATTCAATCATTCCCGATATGGCCCCGATATCAGATCTTGGAAATTACAATGAAGTGACAACGCTATATGCAATCTGGAAAATGGATGAATACTCTGTTACCTACATGAACACAGAAGGAGCAGATAATACTGAAAGCATAACGAAATATAACGTTTATGACACTTTAGATGACAAGATCATGCTTAGAGAGCCCACCAGGATGGGTGATGTTTTCCTTGGATGGTATTCTGATGCAGGATTAAGGAAAAAGGTTGTTTCAATCGATAAGGGAGCAGTTGGAAACAAGACCTATTATGCTAAGTGGAAAAAGACACAGTATACAATAAACTATGTTCTTAACTGCGACACGGCAACCCTGAATACTGAAAAAGCCGGTTACATTATTTCCTACAATGGCTTATACGAAAATGGGTACCTTCTTGCGACTGCAACAAGAAATGATGATCCATGGATTGTCTTTGGAGGATGGTGCAGTGACAAAGCATGCAAGAAATATGTCGGATATTTTATTAATGATCCGGGAAGTGATCTGACATTGTATGCCAAGTGGGTTCAGGGAAACTACAGCATAAGATTCAACAAGAACAATGAAATGGCCACAGGTTATATGCCAATTATGGCAGGACTTCAGGGATCTTCGGATACAGAAAAGAAATACAATCTTTCTAAATGTGCTTATGATAACGTGGCGTACGAGTTTGTCGGCTGGTCCTTGACTGAAGTGCCCGGGGCGGGCGATGTGATTTTCCCTGATAATGCTGAAGTTAGTAATCTGGTACTGAATGTAAATCCGAATACACCAGTTGTGGATTTATATGCCCAGTGGGAGTTAAAAACCTTCACCATAAAATACATGGATGGAGATACTGAGCTGGCTGATATGACTCCTGTGAATTATAATTACTTTTCTGAAAACATTACAACATTGCCTGCAGAGGACAGCGGTGATTTTCCTATGACCAGACCGACTCGTGCTGACGATTACACCTTTGCAGGGTGGTACAAGGATGCTGCATTGACTTTACCTGCAGGACAGCCTGAGATACCGAGTCATTCCTACGGGGATCTGATATTGTATGCCAAGTGGAACATCAAAGTTCCGGGATTGCCTGAAGACCTGAGCACTTATATTGATGTTACAGATGCTAAGTACGGTGCGGTTCCTGATGATGATGAAGACGACAGCAGTGCTATTAACAGTGCTCTTTTGGCAGCATACTATTCATCTACAAAGAAAACAGTTTATGTTCCTGCCGGTGTATATGATATTACGGCCCATGACAGGCATTCTATCAAGATGTACAGTCATGTTAACCTGCTGCTGGACGATGCCGCAGTACTTAATGTGTCAAATAAGTCCGATACTATCACTAAGAACGGCGACATTGGAATGATAGGCTGTAATGACGTTGATGATGTGATCATCGCAGGCGGTACAATTCGCGGCGGCAAGGGAATGAAATTCCATCAGGAAGCCATTACGGATATTCTCCTGCTTGGAAGCAGAAATATCACCATCGCCAATATGAAGATCTGCGACAGCTGGGGAGACGGTATTTATCTTGGTTACACTAATTATAAAAAATGTGAGAACGTTACAATTTTAAATTGTGAGATCTGTGATAACCGAAGGAACAACATCACTATAGTTTATGCGGATTATACCACTGTGGATAATTGCTATATTCACGATGCTAATGGTGCTCAGCCGCAGGCAGGAATTTGTATTGAGCCTAATCCATATCGTGATGCCCCGGGTGCCTCTGAATACCGTCATCCCTGCGATACGATTTATATCAAAGACACTACAATTACTACAGCAAACAGAGCTGCCTGGTGGTACAGAACATTTTATACTTATGATAACAGTGGTGGAAGCGCGAAACTTGCCA
>JAILFT010000110.1 GCA_024697425.1 Butyrivibrio sp.
GCATTTGTTATTAAATGCAAAGAGGATCTTGAAAGAGCCGGAAACAGCAGTGCAGATTACCTTCTTCTCGATTCGGGAAAGGGTACGGGACAGACCTTTAACTGGGAGCTTATAAGGGAAGCGGCCTTTGATAAGCCCTTCTTTCTGGCCGGAGGCCTTGGACCCGAAAATGTGGCCGAGGCGATTGATAAGCTAAGTCCCTATGCGGTTGATGTGAGCTCGGGAATAGAAACAAACGGGGTAAAAGACCCTGACAAGATGAGACAGTTTATGGGAGAAATATTATGAGTAATCAGAACGGAAGATTTGGAATTCACGGTGGACAGTACATACCGGAGACACTGATGAATGCGGTTATAGAGCTTGAGGAGGCCTACAATCATTACAAAAATGACCCGGAGTTCAACAAAGAGCTTGAGACTTTGTTCAACGAATACGCAGGAAGACCATCAAGACTCTACTATGCAGAGAAGATGACCAAAGATCTGGGAGGAGCCAAGATCTATCTTAAGAGAGAGGATCTGAACCACACAGGTGCCCACAAGATCAACAATGTCCTAGGACAAGCTCTTCTTGCCAAAAAGATGGGCAAGACAAGGCTTATAGCCGAGACGGGAGCAGGTCAGCACGGAGTTGCAACAGCTACAGCAGCGGCTCTCATGGGCATGGAGTGCGTTGTGTTCATGGGTGAGGAGGACACTAAGAGACAGGCTCTTAATGTTTACAAGATGAAGCTTCTTGGAGCAGAGGTGGTTCCTGTTACAAGCGGAACAGCAACCCTTAAGGATGCAGTATCAGAGGCTATGAGGGAGTGGACTTCAAGGATCAGTGATACTCATTACTGCCTTGGCTCTGTTATGGGACCTCATCCCTTCCCGACTATCGTAAGGGACTTTCAGGCTGTCATTTCCAAGGAGATCAAGGAGCAGATCCTTGAGAAGGAAGGCAGACTTCCGGATGTTGTTATGGCATGTGTGGGAGGCGGTTCCAACGCCATCGGTACCTTCTATAACTTTATTGAGGATGAAGGTGTTCAGCTTATAGGCTGTGAAGCTGCCGGAAGAGGCGTTGATACTTTTGAGACTGCAGCTACCATCGCTACGGGCAAGCTTGGAATCTTCCACGGTATGAAGTCATATTTCTGCCAGGATGAGTATGGACAGATCGCACCCGTTTATTCAATTTCCGCAGGACTTGACTATCCGGGAATCGGACCTGAGCATGCATATCTTCATGACATCGGAAGAGCACAGTATGTTCCGATAACAGATGATGAGGCGGTAAATGCTTTTGAGTATCTATCCAGAACAGAGGGCATAATCCCTGCAATCGAGTCATCCCACGCTCTGGCCCACGCAATGAAAATAGCACCTGCTATGGATAAGGACAAGATAATTGTAATTACCGTATCCGGCAGAGGAGACAAGGACTGCGCAGCCATTGCAAGATACAGAGGAGAGAATATCAATGAGTAATATAGCAAAAGCGTTCGAAAACAAAAAAGCATTTATAGCGTTCATAACCTGTGGCGATCCCGACCTTGAGACAACTATAGAGGTGGTAAAAGAGGCTGCAGCTAATGGTGCGGATCTTATTGAGCTCGGGATTCCTTTTTCTGATCCGACAGCAGAAGGACCTACGATCCAAGGAGCCAACCTTCGCGCTCTTACAGGCGGAGTTACAACAGATAAGATCTTCGATATGGTAAAAAAACTGAGAAAAGATGTCACTATTCCCATGGTATTTATGACCTATGCCAACGTTGTCTTTTCCTACGGAGCCGAGAAGTTTATCAAAACCTGCAGCGAGATCGGCATTGATGGCCTCATCCTTCCGGATCTTCCCTACGAGGAAAAAGAGGAGTTCCATCCGGTATGCGCCAAATACGGTGTTGACCTTGTTTCTCTCATCGCACCCACTTCAGAGAACAGGATCGCTCAGATCGCAAGGGACGCTGAGGGCTTCATATACGTGGTTTCCAGTCTCGGAGTCACAGGAACCAGGAGCGAGATCAAAACAGACCTTGAGAGCATTGTAAAGGCCATCAGAGCAAGCTCTAAAGTTCCCTGTGCCATAGGTTTTGGAATATCCAAACCGGAACAGGCCAAAAAGATGGCAGACATCTCAGACGGTGCCATCGTTGGCAGCGCCATTATCAAGATAATAGAGAAGTACGGAAAAGACTCTCCAAGGTATGTCGGAGAGTACGTAAAAAGCATGAAGGAAGCCATCGCATAAGCGGTGGCTCTTCTTGTTGCACAATTGAGTAGGAGTCAGCCTACTCGATTGATTTGTCAATGATGAATACCTGTGATAGAATAACTATCTACCGAAAGGAAAAGGATAGTTAATGGGAATATATAGATTAAAGCCCGCCTGTAAGGACTACCTCTGGGGTGGTCATAAACTGGTGGATGATTTTGGAATAGATTTTGACGGCGATATCTGTGCAGAAGCATGGCTCCTGTCATGTCATGAAGACGGAAGGTCAGTGGTGGCAGATGGTCAGTATAAGGGCAAGACACTGAACGAACTAATTGATATTCTGGGAAAAGAGTGTCTGGGCACCGACTGCAGGGACAAGGAAGACTTCCCGATACTGATCAAGCTCATAGATGCAAGGAAGCCTCTTTCAATACAGGTTCATCCCGATGAAGCCTATGCCAAGGCCAATGAGGGCCAGCATGGCAAGACAGAGATGTGGTATGTCCTTGATGCTGAGGAAGGTGCATATCTCTATCAGGGATTTAACAGAGAGATATCTAAGGAAGAATTTGAGAAGAGGATTTTCGACAACACTCTTGAGGAAGTTCTTAACAAGGAACATGTCAAGAAGGGTGATGTACTTCTTATAACACCCGGAACACTCCATGCAATAGGCGGAGGGATCCTCCTTGCAGAGGTTCAGCAGAGCTCCAATGTTACTTACAGGATTTACGACTACGGACGAGTTGGTGCTGACGGTAAGACAAGACCGCTTCATATCAGGCAGGCTCTTGATGTGACAAGGCTTGAGAAGCCTCAGAAATATGTTTCAAAGGATGGATATCTTCTTAGCTGTGACTATTTTGTTGTAGGTCATGAAACAGTAACCGGGGATTCTTCATTTAGATGTAATGCTGATGAGAGGTCTTTTGGCTCAATAGTATTTCTTGAAGGCTCTGCAGA